>NZ_BBIY01000027.1:0-14633 GCF_000744065.1 'Chrysanthemum coronarium' phytoplasma | reverse complement strand
AAATATGTACTCATGTTTTCAGCTTGATTACGAAACACTACACAAGGGATGTATTGCACTTTATCTTTATTGTTAATTGCTAAATTGAAATCTATTTTAGGTATTTGTTCGTTGTTGCTATTGATATATTGTTTTTCTAGGTTATGAGCGATATTACCAATTAATTGAACTTTATTTAACATTTTTTATTCTCCTTATTTTTATAATTATCTTTATTATTTGGACTTATTTTTTGAATAGCGATATTTTTGATTTTTTCTATTTGTCTTAAAGTTAATTTTAGTTTTTGGGCGATTGCATGATTGGTTAGGGGTTGTTGATTAGGTTCGTTTTTGTTTTCTAGCGAGATACCAAAACTTAAACAAATAACATTGAATTCATTTTTACTTAGTTTAGTTTTTAGTTTTTTTATTAATAATTCATGTTTTACTTGTTTTAGCCATAATTGATGCGGATTAAGGATTTTATCCCAATTAGGTTGTAGGTATTTTTCTTCTTTAAAACTGATATTGTTGTGTTTGGTAGTTTTTTGGGGGATTGAAGGTGAATGGCTTTTTCTTATTAGTTCATTGATTGCAAATTTTATTTTCGGGGTTGTGTAAGTAACAAAGTCATAGCCTAAATCTTGGTAATTATTTAGGGCTTTGATTAATCCTAAAATCCCTTCTTGATATAAATCTTCTTTAGTTAAAACTTGAGGGTAATATTTAAATTGATAAACTAGTTTTTTTACTAAAGGTAAATGAAGTTCGATTAATTGATTACGAATTTCTAAATTCTTTTTATTTTTTAAAAAATCTTTAAATAATTTTTCTCTTAACATTTTATTCCTTCCTAAAAATATTTTTAGAAAAGATATGAAATTATTTTTTTAGTCTTAGAAAAGAAAAAAAGACTAACTTAATAGTTAGTCTTAAAGAATTTTTAAAAAGTAAAAAGTGTCTAAAGTTTTGGAACACCTCACTATAATAAAAATTTTAATGTTTTAGGTAAAAAAAATACAAATCAGATAGCACAGAGGAAGACCCCAAAGTTAATTGGGAGGATGCTTCTTGGACTGCCGAATATGATGAAAAAGGTTTGTATAGAACTAAACAACTTTTTTATTCAGCAGAAAACAAAGTTAAATGGGGTTCTAATTCAACTTGGTTTGAGGAATGTCATGAAGAAAATGGAACAACATTTCATAACAAAACCTTTTTTTGGTCTGACAGCGAAGAAGGAAATCTAAAAAAAGATGTGTCATTAAATACGATAATAGAAAAAATAAATTACATTCCCGATTTTACAAAAACCAAGGAGAAAATGAAGTTGATTGGGAAAACCAAAATACCCTTGATTTTGAATATGAAACAGGCACAGATGGAAAACTTTTTAAAAAGTTTGTAAAAAAATATACCAAAGATGGCAAAAAAGTAAGCTAATTATTAGAATTTGATTAAAAAGGCAAAGAATTATCACAAACCAAAAGATTTTACAATGATGCTGGTGAAGTTGAGTGGGTTAATAAAGATACTTGGGACGCAGCTTTTGATGAAAATAACAATCAAACAAAAGAACTATATTTTGCACCTGAAAGCACTTCAGAAGCAGACAAGAAAGTTGATTATCAAAATGAATCAACTTGCCATTATTTTTACGATCAAGAAGGATTGGATGATGGAGATTTCAACAGAAAAAGACATTACACATTAGAAGATGATCAATTAAAAGTTGATTGGGCTCATAAAAATACTTATGATTGGGAATATAATAAAGATAAATTACCTAAAAGAAAAAAATATTTTAATGCTGATGTTTCCGTTAATTGGCAATTTGTAGCTAATAGTAAAGAATGTACTTTTGATGTTAAATGGACATATGAAAAAGGAGAAGCAGTAAGTTTTTCAACAGTTCCAGTTCCCGAAGAAGACCATGCAGCCGAAAATGAATTACAAAATTATAAATTAGAAGCTTATAAATTAGTTCAAGAAGAAGATGTTGTAAAAGTAGTAAATAAATTAATGGCTGATGAAAAATTTCAGACTAAACTTCAAGAAAATGGATTACAAGAAGCATTACAAGAAACAGTAAAAGTATTATTGGATGAAGAAGTTAATAATTTAGTTGTATCCCCAGTTAAAAAATTACTTTCAAATACAACTAATGAATTATTATTGCAAGACGACAGAGACAAAAAAGTATTTAAAGATCAAGTTGAAGAACTAAACACAAAAGAAAAACTCCCAAAATCAGCTAAAAAATTAGTTTTACAATTAGTAAAAGAGTATTTTAAAGAACAAGTTTTAGAAAATTTTGATGATGAAGAAGACAAAGGATTAGTAAAAGCTTTTTTGAAAAATTTGTATTAGATCAAAAATTAACTGACACAACTGATAAATTGGTTCTAAATTAAGTTGTTGCTTTATTGGAAGAAAAAACCTTAGAAGCTTTAGAAGAAGATGACAAACTTCATTTTCCAGCTTTCTTTGAAGAAAAAAAGCAGATGAATTGAAAAATATTCCTGCACAACACAAAGTAACAGTTGTTGAATTTGTTGAATATTTAGTAAAAAAATTTGATAAAGAAGTAAAACAACCACTTTTAGAAGCTAAAAGATTAGCTCAAGAAAAAGAAGCAACATTAAATCAAGCAGTTTTATTTGTAGTTGAAAAATTAGTGAAAGAAACAGTAGAACAATTAGTTGCACAAGACAATAAATAAGCTGTTTTGGATAAAGTAGACAAACCTACTTTAACTAATCTATTAAAAGATTTAGAACAAACAAAAACAGTCCTTGGTACTTTTACTGAACCACAAGTTGATTTAGAACAAGCAAAAACAAAACTTTTAGAAGAATTACAAAAAGAAGAAACAAAACCAACAGTTCAATTAGAAGTTTGCAAAGCAGTTTTAAAAGCAGTGCAAAATAAAACCCAATTAACTAAAGAAGAATTGCAAGAACAATTGAAAAAAGCTAATGAAGATAAAGAAACTTTACAAGTTCAAGCAAACAAAGTATCTGGTTTAGAATCTGAAAAAACTAATTTAGAAAAAGAACTTCAAGAAACTAAAGATAAAACTAAAAATTCTAAATTACCTCTAGTATTTACTTCTGTAGGGCTAACAAGTACAGTTTTCTTACTTTTAGGAGGAAGTAGTTTTTTTTATTACAAAAAATATCACAATAGAACAAATAATAAACTTAAGAAAGAATAAAATATAACAATGATTCCAAAAAATAATTTTGTATCAATAAAAAGGTGGTCTCTTTTAAAGAGATCTACTTTCTTATTGTTTTTTGTATTGTTTTGTTTTCCTTTTGTTAAAGCTGAAGAAACTTATCCTGAGCAAAATCCAGAATTAAAAACTAATCTATTAAATAATAGAAAAAAAGTTTTTAAGGATAAATTGTTTGAATTTAAAAATGCTGTTAATGAATATGTTGAATTACAAAAAGAAGAAGATAAAACTAAAGTTTTTGAATTAATGCAACAATTAGAGCCTTTAACACAACAACAAAAAGAAGTTTTTCAAGGTTTTAATAATCAAGATAATGAATTAGTAAATGATTTGAAAAATAATTTAGAAACTGCTGTTAATGAAGCATTATCTAATGAAGAATTAGATAAAGAAGCTAAAGTTAAAGATGATTTTTTTAATGATTTATATGATAAAAAAATAAAAAAATCTTTAACCGAATATCAAACTAAAAAATTAGAAAATTATGGCAAAATGCTTACCAAATTAAATGAATTATTTCCTAGTAGTACTACTAATGAAAAAGCAAAAACTGTAAAAACTAATGTTACAAATCAACAAAAAGTATTTAAAAAAAATAGTGATCAAGATGGTTCTTTTAATAAAACTATTGTAGAAACTAAATTTGAAGATTCTCAAAAAGAATTAAAAAAATCGTCTTTTTTCCCTAATATAGAAGTAAAATTTATTCCTTGGAAAAGAACCAATGTTCCAGAAAAACAAATTGTTGCAATTTTAGGTTCTAATACTAAAGAATCAGATAAAATGTTTGAGTTTAATAGAACCGACAAACCTTCCTATAACTCTAGACAAGGAGGCAAAAATGAAAAAGTAGAAGTAATTCCATTATCAAAATTAGATGTTAATGTTAAAGAAGCTGATGATGATTTATTGGCAGTCTTTTTTACTCTTGGACAAAAAAATAAACAATCATTAACTTTAAAAGAATTATTGGAAAACTCTTTTGACACTCCTACTGTCTATTTTTTTAGAAAAGATAAGGAAAGTTGGAGTAAAAAACTTTCTTTGAAAAATATTAAAGGACTAGATGAAACTGTTAAAACTTTACAAGAAATGTTTGATTATATTAAAAATCCTCAAGTATGGAAAAAATTAGATGTTAAATTTCCTAAAGGATATTTATTTTATGGATCACCAGGAAAAGGTAAAACTTTTTTAGCTGAAGCACTAGCAGATACTGCAGGACTTCCTTTTTATGCTTGTAATGGAACTAGTTTTGGAACTTCTGTCCAAAATTCAGGAGCCGAAAACTTAATTAAAAAATTTAAAGAAGCTAGAGATGATTCGCCTTCTATTTTATTTATTGATGAAATTGATGCTTTACTTCCTGCCAGAACCGCAGAAACCAAAGAAGAAAGTATTAAAACTGTTAATGCTTTTTTAGATCAAATGGATGGTTTTGATAAAGAAGGCGATGTTTATGTAATTGGTGTGAGGTGTTCCAAAACTTTGGACAACTTTTTACTTTTTAAAAATTCTTTAAGACTAACTATTAAGTTAGTCTTTTTTTTCTTTTCAAGACTAAAAAAATAATTTCTTATCTTTTCTAAAAATATTTTTAGGAAGGAATAAAATGTTAAGACAAAAATTATTTAAAGATTTTTTAAAAAATAAAAAGAATTTATCAATTCGCGATCAATTAATCGAAATGCATTTGCCATTATTAAAAAAAATAGTTAAACAATTTAAATATTTCCCTAAATCACTTCAAAGAGAAGATTTATACCAAGAAGGAATTTTAGGTTTAATCAAAGCTTTAAATAATTACCAAGATTTAGGTTATGACTTCATTGCTTATGCAATCCCAACAATTAAAAGTGAAATTACAGAACTTATCAGAGGTCTACAAACAACTTCCACTTCCATAAAGGTTTTTCGGAAAGAAAAACAAACAAGTAATATTCCTTTTGAAGAAAAACAACCTCAATCTATTAATATCAACAATCTAAACCCCCATCAAATTTGGTTAAACCAAGTTAATCACGAATTGTTTATTCAAAAAATCAAATCCAATTTAAATCCCCAAGAATTCGAAATTATTAGATTAAGTTTTGGGATTCCTTTGGGAAATGTTAATGAGGATCCCCAAATTAAATATTCCAACAAAAAAATAGGCAAAATGATAAATTTATCTTCAAGGCAAGTAGAAATTATCAAAACCAAAGCAATTGCTAAATTAATAAAAAAAATAAAAAGGAATAAAAAATATGAATTATCAAAAAAACACAACTACTTATTATAATGTTGATGGTAAAACAATTTGTGGTATTCACGAACATGCACCTGATACATGGAATTTTATTAAAACAACCTGGTTTAATAAAGATGGTAAAACAATTAACTGTATTACTGAATATAATCCCAAAACAGAAGAACCAATTAAAGAAACTTATTATAATTTTAACGGAACTATTAAAGAAGTAAAAACTTTTTAATCAATATAGAAACTAAACCCCTTTTTGAAGGGGTATTTTTTATATCCCAATTTAAAAAAGGAGTTAGAAAGATGATTGAAGCCGAACGTGCTTTGTTGGGGGTTGTACTTTTAAACCCCGAAATAATTTCCTTAGTTTTTAATGAAATTACAGAAACTGACTTTTACAGTCCTCATCATAAATATATATTTAAAGCCATGAAAACCTTACATCAAAATAATAAAGAAATTGATTATGTTTCTATAAGTGCTATTTTAGAAAATGAAAAATTATTAAAACAAATAGGAGGAATTGATTATTTAAATGAATTATCTGATTCGATGCCTTCTCCTCGACACTTAGAAACATACATTGATTTAATTAAAGAAACATCTTTAAAAAGAGAAATTGGCGGTATTGTTACTAAATTATCCCAAATTGCAAGAAGCAAAATAGCTCCCCAAGAGTTTTTAGAATTAATAGAAACAAATACTGCAAAATTAAGAAAAAAACTCACCCCCAAGTTTAAAGATTTAAAAAGTTGTGTTTCTAAAGTAATCAAAGACATTTTGGAAAACCACAATAAAAATAATTTAGTTGGAGTTAAAACAGGATTTAATAATATAGATGATATAATTGGTGGTTTTAAACCAGGACAATTAAATATTTTAGCTGCAAGAACGGGAATGGGCAAAACTGCCTTTATGTTGAACTTGGCTGTCAATATTGCTAAAGTTTTTCAAAATATTCCTAAAAAAAATAATATTTTGATATTTAGTTTAGAAATGATATCCGAAGAATTGATTAAACGTTTAATTAGTTGTGAATCTCAGATTAGTATCAAAAAAATGGAACAAAAACAATTAACTCGTGAAGAAAAGTTACAATTATTACAAACAGAAGAAAAATTAACTGAATTGAATATTTTAATTGATGATGACAGAAATACTAAAATAGAAGAAGTTAAAAGAAAATGCCGTCAATTAAAATTTCACCAAGGACTTGATATAGTTTTTATTGATTATTTACATCTTTTAAGAGACGATCAATTTCTTAATTTAAATCAAGCAATTGGAATTATTACTCGTGAATTGAAAAAGTTAGTGATGGAATTACAAACTCCTATTATTGCTTTAAGCCAAATGAACCGCGCAACTTTAATGAGAGAATCTAAAATCCCTAATCTTTCAGATTTAAGAGATTCAGGTTCAATTGAACAAGATGCTGATATGGTAATGTTTTTGCATCGCGAAAGTTATTATGAAAAAAATCAATTTACAAATGATGTAGAAGATTTTACCCAATTTATTGTTACTAAAAATCGTTCAGGTAAATTAGGCCAATGTTACTTTAATTTTGATAAAGAAATCCAAAGAATCGAGGAAAAATAATGTTAATTTCAGAAAAAATTTTATCCCACATCAAACCTGATAATTACTTTAAATATCCTTTTAATCAATATATGAAATTAAATCATCAAATCAAATTCCCAAAAGCAAAAAGTACTTCGTGGCAAAATTAATGAATACCTAATTTTAATTTATTTTCGGCATTATGGAATCACCAAACAATATCCTCAAACATATTTATTTTTCATTCCTGATATCAAATTTGATTTAGTTTTATTTACCCAAAACAAACGCATTATTGCCTTCAACTTCAAAACTTGCCTTCGTGAACGTTATAAACAAGCTATCATCGAAGCCCAACAACTAAAAAACTTGATACGCGTTTTGAATATTATTTGTTAACTAATGATGCTATCGAATCCCAAAGACTCAACAATAAAATTAAAAACGGCAAAATTCAAGGAATTAATCAAGTAATTGATTGTTTTTCTCAAAAAGCCAATATCTTCTTAAAAACCTTATCCCAAAGACAATTTGTTTCTTTCCCAGAAATTAATTTAGTTAAAAAATAAGAAAGGAAATATTAAAAATGTTTAATAAATTAATAGTTTTTGAAGGGTTAGATGGAATTGGCAAAACTACTTTGATTAATAAATTAAAAAATTCTTTAATCAATAAAGGAAATAAAGTAAAAGTTTTTCAAAGTTTAGGAAGTAGTTCTATTGAAAAAGAAATAAGAAAATTGTTTTTACATCAAAGAAAAACAAGCCCAAAAAATAAATATTTTCTTAGTTTCGCCAACATGATTCAAGTTCAAGATGAACTGATAATCCCCAATTTACTCAACGGTCATCTTGTTTTAATTGACCGTTGGTATGGTTCCACTTTGGCATATCAAAGCAATGATGTTGATTGTGATGATGTAATAACATCAAAAATTATTAATCAATATTTAATCAAACCTCATTTAACTTTCTATCTAGATATTTACCCTAAAATCGGATTAAAACGTAAACAAAACCAATCAAATCATAAATTAGACTTAATCGAACAAAAACCATTAAATTATTTTGAAAATGTTCGTCAAAATTATTTAAACCAACATAAATATTGTAAAAAACCAAATTGCAACCATCAAAATTGTAAAAATATTATGATTAACACAACAACAAAAAGATAATTTATCCCAAATGATTAAAACTTTAATTAATAAAAAAATATTATAAATTACAAAAAGAAAGGGGTAAAAAAATGTCAAAAAATAATTCTAATAAAACCGATATTATCATTTGGGGTTTCTTATTTTCTATTGCTGTTATTTTTCTTTCATTTCTTTTATCATTAAGTTTTAAATCAGATAAAACAAATAATCAAGGTTGCGAACCACCAAATCCTGAAAATCCTCAATCAACTCAACAAACTCCATTAGTATCTGAACCCACAAGGAAAGAAATCATTTATTGGAAAAAAGATGATAAAACAATTTATTCCATCAAAGAATACAAACCCAAAACAGATAAATTAGTCAAATGTACCTATTACAACGAAGATGGAAAAACAATAAATTATATCGCTGAATACTACCCCCAAACAGGTAAAGAAATCAAAACGATCAACTACAGCAAAGACGGAACAATAAAATACATTTGTGAAATTATTATCAACAAACAAACTTTTTTACAATCAAACAATAATGATTGTTTTGAAGATGATAATAATAAAATTGAACAATTAAAAGAAGAAATAACTATTAAAAATGAATAATTGAAAGATTCTAATTTATCTTCCCAAGAAAAAAAGTAATAGAAGAAATTATTAAATTAAAAAATCAACAAAAAGAAGAATTAAAAACTGATTTATTATTAAAAAAATTCTTAAAAAAACTGAAGAAGAAATTTTAGAAATTGATAATAAAATAAAAACAACAAATCAACTGAAAGAAAAACATTTACTTACAGAAACAAAACTACTTAAAGAAAAAGAAATTATTAAATATAAAAATTTATTAAAAGATAAAGAAGTAAATATTATTAATGTTAAACAATTAGAAGAAAAATTAGCTCAACTTGATTTAGTGAGCGCAACTAAGACTGCTTTAGAAAACCAAAAAATCCAAGCTCAAAATAAAATCAAAAACATCAATGAACAAATAACTAAAAAACAAATCTCATTAATTTACAATCCAAATTTAATGCCATTGAAAAAGAATTATAAGACCCTCAAATTTCTTCTGAATTAAAACAATATTTAATTAAATATAAAGAAAACACCGAAACTAAAATAACTAATTTAGAACAACAATAAAATAAATGATTACATTAAAACTCTTACAATTCCTCCAAGAGGAGGGGCTCTAGGTTATATGTGGCCTACTTCTGATAAAGAATTTTTTTGTCATACCGAAAATCAACTCAAATATGAAATAGTTGTTTCTTTGGGAGGAGCAGCTGACGAAGAGCTTTTTTGCAAAACTAGAACTAATGGCGTTTACAGCGATTTAAAAAAAGTTACAGGAGTTGCTTTTGGCATGGTTGCTTATTCGGAGATGAGTCCTTTAGGATATATTAATTTTGAAAAAAGTTCTGGACAAACTCGTTATCAAGTAGACCAAGAAGTTAAAAAAATAGTTGATGAATGTTATAAAACAGCTAAGGAACTTTTAACAACTAATAAAGTTTTAGTAGAAAAACTAACTAAAGCTTTAATGGAAAAAAATACCCTAAACCAAAGCGAAGTTTATGCTTTAGATGAAGAAGCTCAAACAGAAACAAAAGGAAAAGGTAAGCCAGAAAAAGAAAAACAAGCTGTTGAAAATGAAAAAGAACAAAATGAAAAAGATCAAAATACAAAAGAACAATCCACTAAATCAACTAAATAAAAATTAAAAAGATAAAGAGCTCTTTTGGGATCTCTTTTTTTTATTTTAATTGTTATCTTTTTTGCCTTTTTTCTCTAACTCCAAAATCAAATCTCTTAATGTAGCTGCTTTTTCAAAATCAAGGGTTTTGGCAGCTTCTTTCATCATTTTTTGTAAACGTTTAATTTCTTTATTTTTAGCTGTAATATTTGTATGTGTTTGCAACTTTTTTTGTCCCTTAACTTTACCATTTTCATTTTCATTTTGGGCACTTTCTTTTTGTTTGATTGAAATTGTTTCTAAAATAGTTTTGTTAAGAGCAGTTGGTGTTACTTTCATTGTTTCGTTGTATTGTTGTTGGATTTTTCTTCTACGATAAGTTTCTTCAATAGCAATTTGCATAGCAGGAGAAATACAATCAGCATACATAATAGCTTTGCCTGTAATGTTTCTAGCTGCTCTTCCAATAGTTTGGATAAGGCTTCTTTCGTTTCTTAAAAAACCTTGTTTGTCAGCATCCAAAATAGCTACTAAAGCTACTTCAGGTAAGTCAAGTCCTTCCCTCAAAAGATTAACTCCCACCAAACAATCGTATTTTCCCAATCTTAGATCTTTTAAAATTTCAAGTCTTTGTAAAGATTTAATTTCACTGTGTAAATAAGCTACTTTGATGCCTAAATTTTTTAAATAAGCAGTTAGGTCATTGCTCATATTAATAGTTAAAGTAGTTATCAAAATTCTTTGATTATTTTTAGTTTGGTGTTTAATTTCAAAGTAAAGGTCATCCATTTGGTTGTGAGTTGGTCTTATTTCAATTTCTGGATCAAGGACAAAAGTAGGTCTTATAATTTGTTCTACAATGGGGATTTTTTTAGTTAATTCATAGTTGCCAGGAGTAGCTGAAAGATAGATAACTTTATTCATTTTGGCTTGGAATTCATGGAATTTTAAAGGTCTGTTATCAAGGGCACTTGGTAGTCTGAAACCGAAATTTACTAAGTTGGTTTTACGAGAAAAATCACCAAAATACATTCCTTTAATTTGGGGAATAGTTACATGAGATTCGTCAATAATGGTTAAAAATTCATTTCCAAAAAAATCAATTAAAGTTGATGGTGCCTCGCCTTTTTCTTTGAGTGCTAAATGTCTTGAATAATTTTCAACACCATTGCAATTGCTTATTTGTTCTAACATTTCTAAATCATGTAAAGTGCGCATTTTAATTTTTTGGGCTGCTAAAAGTTGGTTAGTTTTTTCAAAATGATTAATTTGTTCCTTTAATTCTTGGCGAATTCTTTTGATACTTTCTTGTAATTTTTGGGTATTTGTAGCATATAGACTAGCAGGAAAAAGAGTAATTAATTTAAGATTCATAATTGCTTTGCCATTTAAAACATCAAAATTTTGAATATTTTCAATTTCATTGCCAAAAAAAATAATGCGGATACCAATTTCTTTGCTAGATGAGGCAATAATTTCTATAATGTCACCTCTTACTCGAAAAGTTCCTCTTTGAAAATTAATTTCATTTCTTTGATATTTTAATTCTATTAACTTGTTAATTAATGCTTTCCTTTCGTACTTATCTCCAATTTGTAAATGTAGTGTTGATTTTTGATAATCTTTAAGGTCGCCTACTCCATAAATGCACGAAACCGAAGCAACTACAATTACATCATCGCGGTTAAGTAATGAACCTGCGGCACTATGACGCAACTGATCAATTTCATCGTTGATTTTGGAGTCTTTTTCAATGTAAGTGTCGCTTGATGCTACATATGCTTCTGGTTGGTAGTAATCATAATAAGAAATAAAATATTCTACGCGATTGTTGGGAAACATGGCTTTTAATTCGTTGTAGAGTTGTCCTGCTAATGTTTTGTTGTGAGCAATAACCAAAGTTTTTTGTTGTAAATGTTGAATAATATTTGCAATGGTAAAAGTTTTTCCAGTGCCAGTAGCTCCCAAAAGAATTTGTTCTTGTAAACCTTGTTTAAAATTATTAACCAATTTTTGAATTGCTTGGGGTTGGTCGCCACTTGGTTTTAAAGAACTTTGCAATTTAAATAAATTTGTTAAACTCATTTGTTGCTCCTTGCGTTTGTTTTTTTTATTTTGGTGATTTTTTGGTTTTTAATTTCAAAATATTTAGATGGTTGTTTTTCTGTGTTCCAAAATTTTTGTCCATGTTTTTATCAATATTTTTAATAAATGTCTATTTGCCCACTTTTATAAACTCTTTTTAATTAACAAAAACAACTTTTGATTAATTCCTATTTTTTGAAAATCTTGCAAAGTGGCTTTTTTGATGGCTTCTAAACTTTCAAAATGATTTAAGATGGCTTTTTTTCTAACAGCGCCAACTCCTTTTATATTTGATAAAGTAGTTTTATAATCTAGTTTGTTTTTGGTTTTGCGGTGAAAAGCAACAGTGAAACGATGGACTTCTTCGCTTAAACTTTTTAAAAAATAAAATAAATTAGGGCTTTGTTCCAACATTAATTTTTCTTGCAAAGTTACAAGATGAGTTAATTGATGTTTGTTATTTTTTTGCAATGCTCCTAAAGGAATTTCATAGCCTAGTTTCTTTAAAGTTTTTTGGCTTTGTCTTAACTGTACTAAACTGCCATCAACCAAAATTAAATCTGGTGAATCATTTTTAACTTCCTTGTCTTTGTTATAACAACGTGTAAGTGTTTCTTCAAAAGCTTGATATTCGTTAGGAAATTTGCCTTTAATGTGAAAAGTTCGATAAAGTTTTTTGTCAAATTCAAAATGATTAAATACAATTCTTGCTGCCACAAAGGCTTGTCCAAATAGTTGAGAATTATCAAAAACATCAATTCTTTTAATATCTTTATTAAAAATAATTGCCAATTTGTCTAATGATTCTTGGATTTTTTGGTCTTTGGATTGATAGATTAAATTATTGTTAGCTAAATCATTTTGGGCGTTTTTTAAGGCTAGCAAATAAAGTTTCTTTTTATCTCCTTTATGAGCAATATTTACTTTGGTTTGTAAGATTTGTTCCAATAAAGTTTGGTTAGTTATCATTTGTTGCAAAATAGTTTCATCTTGGCTTTTGCCTGTAATAATTATGTCTGGTTTAAGGTTTTTTTGATAATAACAATTAAGATAAGTTAAAATGTTTTCCCACACAAAGCCCACATATGAAAAAACGCTATGATAAGATTCAACGATATTTCCTTGGCGCATTTTTAAAATTTGAATTGATATTTGGTCTTGATTAAATGCATAAGCAAAAATATCGCAATTTTTCAGTTTTTGATTGCTGATAAGTTGTTTTTTGGTAGTCTGTTTGATTGAATAGATAATATCTCGGTATTCTTGGGCTTTTTCATAAAACATTTTTTCGCTAGCTGTTTGCATTAAATGGTGTAATTTTTTTAAAATATCTTTGATATTTCCTTTTAAAAATTTAGTAATTGCCTCAATGTTGGGTTTATAATTAATTGTTTTTCCTGCGCAAGCACCGAGGCATTGATTGATGTGAAAATGAAGACACGGTTTTTTTGATGCTAACGGACATCTTCTTAAAGGATACAAAAGATGCAACAATTTTAAGGTTTCTTTGGTGCTTTTAAGATTGGGATAAGGACCAAAAATTATTTTTCCTGGAGGAATTTGTTTGAATCGCGAAATTTTTAATTGTGGGTGCTTTTCTTTAGTAATTTCAATATAAGGGTAAGTTTTGTCATCCAAAAGTTTGAAATTATATTTAGGGGTGTGTTTTTTGATTAAGTTAGCTTCCAAAATTAAGGCTTCTTGTTCGTTGTTAGTAATAATGTAGAAAAAATCTTGGGTTTCTTCAATTAGCATCGTTGTTTTTAAGTTGTTGCTTTTGGTAAAATAACTTTGGACGCGTTTTTTTAAATTTTTGGCTTTGCCAACATAAATGATGGTATCATTTTTGTTTTGGAAAAGATAACAACCAGGATTGGGCGGTAAAGTTTTTATTTTTTCTAAAAGAATTGACATTTTAAATTACTTCCGTTTATTGAATTGTTTTTTTATTTTTTACCTAATTTAAGGGTGGTTTTATTTTCTGGTTTGGTTTTGGTGTTTTTTTATTTTGCTTATTTTTATTTTGCTTCTTTTTTATTTATTTTTCGTTTGTTTTCATTAACTTTATTATATCAAAATTACCATTCTTTTTTTGAAATGATTAAAAAAATTTGAAGTATTTTTGATAATAAACTGATTTTTTTCAAACTAAAATAATAATTCATAAATAAATTGCAAAATAAGTTTATTTTTGATTTAGAATAGAAGTATAGTTTTAGATTATAAAATAGTAAAATGAAAAAATCAAAACTAAAATACTTGAAAAACAACCAAATACCAGCCAAATAAAGGAGAGTTCCAAAATGAATATACCCACCAAACCCAAAAATATTCTTTCTATCCAATCTCATGTAGTATATGGCTATGTTGGAAATAAAGCAGCAGTTTATCCTTTGCAAAATATGAATTTCGATGTTTGGCCTATCAATACAGTTCAATTTTCCAATCATACAGGTTATCAAAAGTGGCAAGGACAAATTTTTAACAAACAAAATATAGTTGATTTGGTAGAAGGTCTTTTTGCTCTTGGAGTAGAAAAACAGTGTCAAGCTATTTTAACAGGATATATGGGATCTTTATATATTTGCGAAGCTGTTTTGGAAATTGTTGCAAGATTTAAACGAACGAACCCTGATATTTTATATTTATGTGACCCTGTAATGGGCA
>NZ_BBIY01000028.1:0-18031 GCF_000744065.1 'Chrysanthemum coronarium' phytoplasma | reverse complement strand
TTTTTGTTTGTTTAATATACGGTAACGCTTCAAAAAAACGATAACTGAAATGAAAAGTAGGTATTTGACTAAAATTATTGAGTGATTTATATTTAGGTTGGAAATAAGAAACTTCGCGAAAGTTATTTTGATAAAAATGAAATGTTTGATTATATCCATTTTCAATGGGGATAATGATGGAACCATGAAAAGTATCATGATAATATGTTTTATTTTGTTGATTGGTTTTATCTTTGATAAAACCATATTCGATTAATTTTGTTGTATCGATATTTTGCTTTTTACAATAATTTACTAAACGAAAAGATAAAGGTTTATCAGATAATGGGGCATAACCTAGTTTAAATTCTTTAATAGTTTCTAGAGTTAATTTTCTTTTTTGGGTTAAATATTCTAATCCTAGGTGAGATTCATTATTTCGGTTAGTGGTTAATAAATAATGATAATAATCTCTAATTTGGTTAAATAAAGGTGATATTTCTTTAAATAATTGTTTCTTTTTGATATTAATTTCCTGTTCGTCAATTGGGTTGATGATTTTATTGTGGTGAAATTGATATTTAAGAGGTTCGCAAGAAATATTAGGGGTTGAAGTTTGTTGTTGGATTAAGTTTTTAAATTCTTGAGTTTTCATAAAGTTATTAATTTTTTCAA
This sequence comes from 'Chrysanthemum coronarium' phytoplasma, assembly GCF_000744065.1. Lineage (NCBI taxonomy): Bacteria > Bacillati > Mycoplasmatota > Mollicutes > Acholeplasmatales > Acholeplasmataceae > Candidatus Phytoplasma > 'Chrysanthemum coronarium' phytoplasma. The sequence goes on along the minus strand of NZ_BBIY01000028.1, from coordinate 17,377 downwards.
GAGCGTTATTGAAGGTTTTAATTCCTCTTATTTCCATATAAACATCAATAATATCGTAATCTTTACAACATTTCCAACAATGAATTTTATTATCTGAAGTTAAATGGCAACAAGTTGGATTTTGCCCTTGATGGATGGGACAAGGGAAACGATATTTGATATTGAAGTTTGGGGGTATAATGTTTAGTTTTTTTAATAAAAAAGTCATAGGGAAATTAGTTTGGATGTGTTTTATTTTTTCTTGATAATTCATTTATTTTAACTCCTTAATAAATTTTATTATTATTGTTCATAAACAAAAGAAAAACTGAAAGCATAAGGGTTCATTTGAATATAAAAAAAGACCTTCAATTTTGAAGGTCTTATAATATAAAAATAAAATTTAAAATTATAGAATTATTTACAATTTTTTTCTAAAACTATATTTATTTTTTATTTCTAATTCTTTTTTATCTTTAAAAGAATATTTTTTATTAAATTGTTATTTCTTTTTTTTAATTAAAATTTGAATATAAAAAAACCTTCAAATTAAAGGCATTAATTATATTAATTTTATCATAATTATTTTTTTGACAATTAAATTAAATTTAGCTAATAATATTAATAAAAACCAAATTCAATTAAATTAGTTTAACATTTTTGTTTTTTTTATTTCAAACTTATTTTTAATTTAAAAAGTTTTTGTTTTTTATTTGTGAATAAAATTGATCCAAAAAAAATTGTAGTTCGTTGGAACTCAGAACTTTAAGATTTTGTTGATTTGCTACTTTTTTTAATTCTTTCATTTTATATTCACTATAATAATCGCCATCACAAATGAATAAAATCATTATATTTTTATTATATTTTTGGGTGTCAGTTTTGGCTTCTTCAATAGATATTTTTACATCATTTTTTTGATTATCTTGCGAGCCGCCAGATTCTTTGGTATATTTGTGAAAAACATAAAAAATAATTTCTAAATCTTTATATTTAAAAGAAAAATCAATTGACTTACCTTTTGATGAGATATACTGATTTATTTCTTTTTTTTGAACTATTTCTTGTTTTTTTATAAAAATACTTTTAGGTTTACACACTTCGGATATATTATTTATATCATTTTTTAAAAATTCACCAAATACTTTTTCATAAAAGTTTTGTTTTAAAGGTTCTAAAATAAACCAAGCTTTTAAAAAATTATTATGTTTAATTGATGTTTCTACTTCTTCTTGAATAAAATTAAATTTTTCACAAAATTTTTTAATTTTTTTTAAAGTTTTTTTATCTTTAATATTGAAATTTTCCAAATTTTGTTTTAATTGTTCTTTATATTTTGTTTTATAATTTATCTTTTTCATAAATACTATCCTCATTTATATTATTACAACAATCAATAAAAGCCTTTGTTAAAATATTTCTAGCTAAATGAAAATCTAACCTACGTCTACGTTGATTATCTTTGTTATTTCCTTTGAATGGAGACAACAAAACATCCTTAGTTTTTGTTCTAAATGTATTTAAAATTTGATTTGCGTTAATAATTATTTTTTCAATTTTTGAATCATCTAAATATTTAAATTCTTCACTGTTAACTATAGTAATCGCACGAGACGAAGTTTTTATATTTGAAATATTATATTTTAATTTATTTTTATGCATGAATTTAATTTTTTTTTCAGGATTTGTGGAATCTACACCCAACAACGCAATAAATCCATTAACATCGTTAAATCGTAATTTTTTTAAAAACTCACTTTTTTCTTTAACAAAAATTTTTAATTTTTTTAATTCTTGTAAAGAACCAATTTTATCATCATTTTTATAAATAATTTGTTTTTCTAATTTGGCGCCATTAAAACAAACAATACAAATAGGTACGGTAGTATCTTCAAAAGGATTGGGTTCAATGATAATAATTCTGTTAACATTGGTTTTATCAAATTTGGAATTAATAAAAGTTTCTGGGACAATTGCAAAACCTGGGTGATTTGTGGATATCATCTTACTTAAAGCTAATAAATAAAGATCAGCAAAATTAGATGTTTTAAAATAGTCTTTATAAGTTTGTGTATATTTTTTACGATAACAACTATTCTTTGCTAAATACGGAGGATTTGTTGATATAAAATATTTATGTTTTTTTTCATAAGGTATATTTTTTAAAGAATCATTCATTTTATATTTAACAAATTTCTTATCAATGTCATACCCTATAAAATTTAAATTATTAATTTTATTTTTAAAATAATATTTTAAAAAATTTAAAATATCCCCTTCGCCAGCGAAGGGATCTAAGATAATATGATTTTCTTTTAAATTATCAAAAATAAATTCTTCTAATGGTTTTGTGAACCAATTTTGTTTTTTAGTAAAAAATTGACCGAATTGAATTTTATTTGTCAATTGAAAAACCTATCTTTCTTTTTTTAATTTTTTTTCCAATAAAAATAACTAACAATAACACAAGAAGAATTATTTTTCATTTATTTTAACTCCTAGTTTTTTTGATTAATAATAAGTTTCTATTTTATAAGGCAAAACATAACCGATTTCTTGGAAGGTTTGAGTGTTCATTTCAAAGTGATAAATTAAGGTTTTTTTAGTGCCACTTCTATTTTTTTTGATACATACTTCGATTATTTTTTGATTTTCATTGTCATTATAGTCTGAATATAGTTCTTCTAAGGTTGAATTATATATATTTATGGGTTTTTCTTTGTCTTTGGATAGTTTGGGTTGAAATTCTGACATCATTAAGACGATATCGGAGTTAGTTTCAATTCCACCACTTCCTTTTAAAGCTGTTATTTCTGGTGATTTACCTTGGTAATTGCTGTATGTATCTCTTGAAAATTGAGATAAAATGATAATAACAATGTTTAATTCAATGGCTAATTTTTTTAATTTAGTCATGATTTCGTCAATGGCTAGACGGTCATTTTCTAAGTGGTTTGTGGTTTTGGTTATTTGAAGGTGGTCAATGACAATAATTTCGGCTTTTTGTTCTAAATAGAGGCGATAAACTAAATCGATTACATAATCAATATTTTTGCTTTTATCATAACTAAATGATAAATTTATGTTAGCGAAAAATTGTTTTGCTATTTTCATCCTTTCTGTGTATTTGAGAGGTGTGATATTGGTATCTTCAAAATTTTTATCTAAAATAACATCTAGAGGAATTTGAGTTTGGTGGGCTAATAAACGATTTAAATTTTCTTCTAAGGTCATTTCATAAGAAAATACCAAAATATGAGGATAATGAGAAATTTCTTTGTGTTTGGTTTTTGCTATATTTAAAAGAAGATTATAGACAAAAGTTGTTTTACCTAATCCAGTATACCCCCCAATAGTTATGATTTGGCCTTTTTTGAATCCTTTTGTGGATTGGTTGAGCCCTTTAAAAGTTTCCGATAAGCGATAATATTCTTCTTGGATTTTTTGTTTTGATTGTTGTTCGGTATCAAAAAATTCAGGATGTAAAGAGGCCATTTGGTTTAAAGTAAAGTGTGTTTTATCGTTTTTGTGGGGGATTGAAGAGATAAAATTTCTTAATTTATCAAATATTTCTTGGTAATATAAATTTTTGTGGTAGGGGTCTTGGTTTTCGTATGTGGGGCTAATGATTTTTATTAATTGTTGAAATAATTTTTCTTGGGTATAGGTATGTTTTAGATTGTCTAAAAAATGAGTATTATTTTGGTTATTAAAATCATCATTTAAATAATTTAAATAATCTAAAGTAAAATTATCTTGGGGGAAATTAGTTTGTAAATATGTTAATAACTCTTTGATAATAATGGGTTTTGTAGTGGGTTTTTCCCACGGATGAGATGTTTGTTTTTCTAAAAATAAATATTTTAAAGCTGTAAATATTTTTGTATTTTTGGGGTCAAGTAGATTTTTGGGGTTGATTATTTGGCAATAAAGGTTTAATTTTTCCCATTGGCCTTGTTCGATATAATTTATTAATTGTTTTAACGCTTTTTGTTCGTTGGTTAACATTTTATATTAACTCCTTTTTTATTTTTTTATTATATTGATATTAGAAAAGGGGATGAATTTGGTGGTCATTAATTTTTGTAAGAAATTGTTGGCTGAATTGGAAAATAAGTTAATTACTTTATTAATGCCTTGTACTTTTCCTTGATTGATTTTATTATTTAGTCTTTGAGTTTCTGTTTCGTTGTTGTTTAATAAATAGAACTCAAAACGTGTGTCTAATTTTTTTAATTGTTGTCCCTCTACCATGGCTTGTTTATAACGGTCTCGGAGACAGGTTTTGAAATTAAACGCCATTATTCGTTTGGTTTCTGTGAATAAAACTAAATCAAATTTAATGTCTGGAATAAAGAATAAATAAGCCTGGGGGTATAAATTGATGATTCCTTTGTGTTGAAAATATAATAAAATGAAATATTCATTAATTTTACCACGGATTACTTTTTGACTTTGAGAATTGTGTTGTTTATTATTAAGATATTCGTTTAGAAGGTTATGGGTTTTTATCATATATTCGTTAAATGGTTTGTTGAATAAAGATGGTTGGATTATTTGTTTAGCGATGTTAACACACAAAGATTGGTGGTTAAAAACATTAATGTTGTTGAAATGAAAATTAGTTAATTGATTCATTTGATTATTCCTTTCTAAATAAAAAAAGACTCTAATTAAAGAGTCTTTTTGGGTTTTTAAATTTAATTTTTTTGGTACGCCATTGAATAGTTCCATCTTTTTTAATAGTTTTGATTTTGCCGTTGCTATAATGGATATATAAATTACCGTTTTGACATTTTTTTTTAATTATTATTGCCATTCTTTATTTCTCCTATTTTTTTGATAATGCATTGCTGATTAAATTTAGCATCTTTATCATTCATATTGTTTAAGATAATTTTAGTTTCTAGGTTTTGGTTTTTCAAAAATTCATAATATCCCTTTTCTACTTGTTGAAAATAAGTTAAGGAACTAGTTTCAATCACATCTAATTTGTGATTCTTTTGGTTTATTTTTCGTTCCAAACCTAATTGAGGATTAATTTTTAGATAAATAGTGATATCAGGTTTGATGAATTTTTTACTTAATTTGTTAAAAATTTGGTAATTTTTGTCAATTTTTGAAGGATATACACGATAGGCGAAATTAGAGCCTAACCATCTATCTACTAAAATGATTTTGTTTGTTTGTAAGTTGGGTTTGATGAGTTCTTCTTGGGTTTGAATCATGTTGGCAAAACTTAAAAAATATCTAGTTAAATTATGCAAAGTATTGTGGGTTAAAAACGTTTCACGTATAGAATTCCCGATTGTAGAACTTCCTAATCCGCGAATAACCATCACTTCATTACCTTGTTTTGTTAATTCTTGTTGAACGCTTTTTATTAGACTTGTTTTTCCACTACCGTCGAGTCCTTCGAATATAATTAATTTCATTTTATGCTCCTTTTTAAAAAATTGGGTATAAAAAAAGACTCTCGTGATGAGAGTCTTAGTTAAAATTTATTTTGTTTAATTTTCTTAAAATGTTGCTATCCTAAAAATTAATATTAAGCAAACACCTGTAAAAAAATAAAATCAATTATTTTATTTATAAAATGAGAGATATAAAATGTACAAAATAAGTGTAAAAATAAAGAAGAAATATGTGATGACAAAATATAAAAAATAATACAAAATGACAAAGATTTAAAAAACAAAGATAATATTTTTATTAATAATTTCATATTTTTTCCTTTCAAGAAAATTGGATATAAAAAAAAGACCTTCGATTTGAAGGTCTTAGTTGTATTTTATTTTGCTTAATTGTTTTAAATCAAAATATTAGCTTTTAAATCGTTTTAAAAATATAGTTTGATATTAACTTCAAATAAATCTTTTAAACGTCTTTAAGGAGCAAAATAATGCGTTTAAAGGGCATTCCTGATTTAGGGGGTATTTTAAAATAGGGTTATTTGAAGTTAAAATTACAAGTTGTTTCAATTGCTAATTTTTATTTTTATTTTTTTCTTTAATTAATTTATTAGTTACAAATTAAAATATTAATATTAAGATAAATTAGTATTTGCCTATACTTAATTAAAATTAATTATATAAACTATACTAATTATACCTCAAATTAAGGTTATAATATTAAAATTTTGATTAACTTTTTAAGAAAATATATTATTTCATTCAAATTAATGAAAAAGACCAACTTAAAGTTGGTCTTAATTATGATTTTATCCTCTTAATCTTGTTGTTGGTTGTTTTTCTATTTATTTAGTATTAAATTTATTCATATAAAAGAAAATGTATTTTTTAACTGGATTGATAAAGATTAAACTTTTAAAATTTCACTTTTTTCTTGAATTAATTTTAAAGGAATAGTCCACCATATTTGCCAACTCATACTAGGTGCAATTTTAAATTCTACTCCTTTATTGTTAATTAAAAAATAATCTTTTTTTCTTTTTTCCCAAATATTTAGTTTGCTTATTTTAAAAATGTCTTTCGGTAAATAGCAAATCTGATAAATATGCCTTTTATCTGTTTGTTCTTCGTTTTTATGATATGGAATAGTAATTGTAAAAGAATTATTTTGGTTAATAAACTTTGTGATTTGTTCTAAATTCTCTTTAAATCTTCCCAATCGATAACCAGAAAGAATTAAATTTATTCCTGATTTATCTATTTTACCTGATTTAATTTGTAGCTGTATTTTATTATTAATTAAAATATCACAATCTATTTTATGATTATTACCACTCCATTTAACAACATCAGTATTTGAAAGGTCTTTTTTAATACTTTTAACAATTAATTCTTCTAACTGCCAACTACTGCATCTACCACAATCAAAAAGTTCATGATATTTTTCTAAATATTTTTTAAAATGATTTATCATAGTTTGGTTTAATTTATACACTTTTTAATACTTCCTTAATTAACATCACATAATCAGGGTTTATTTCAATACCAATATAATTTAGATTTTTCTTTTTAGCAACTAAACATTCTGAACCTGAACCAGCGAAAGGAATTAAAACATTACCTTTTTGATTTTTCATAATCACTGAATCAATTAATTTAGTAGTTAACATTTGGGGTTTTTGAGTAGGATGAATAATAGTTTGATGAGGTTTTTGATGATTTTTTAGTTCTTTAGAACTAAAAATTTTACAATCACAAGTTTTACATAAAAAGAACCGTTCTTTTAATCCTGCACCACCTGCTAAAGCGGGAACTTTAATGATATCACGTGGGAGAGCTCCTTTTTCGTTTACGCGATACAAAGTTTCAGAATTACCAAAACGTCCTAAAGTACCAATTCTTTTTTTTCCATCACACTTCAAAAAATTGGAGGTATAAGGTTCTCTAATTTGATCGATATTAATTTCAGGTTTTTTGTTATTCCAAAGACATAAAATTGATTCATAAGAACGTTGCCAAAAATTACAAGAAGGCATGTTTTTATTAGTATAATGCCAAGCTAAAATTCTTTGTTTATCGTAAGGAAATTGTGCCGCAACCCGAGCTAAAATTTCGGGATAACCATACATATAAAAAATACCATTTGGAGTTAATAATTTAAGGCATTGTTGAATCCAATCCAAAGACCATTTTAAATACTCATCTATTTCTAACAAATCGCGGTTATTACCAAAATTTTTACCAATATTATAAGGTGGATCAGCGATAACAATATTGAATTTAATATTTTGAAGTTGTGGTAAAAACTCACAAACATCACCTAAAATAATTTGAGAAAAAGAATTAGTTTTATCAATAAAATTAGTTTTATTTGTTAAAGTATTGTTTTGGAATTTTACTATATCGATATGTGGATATTCAATTTCAATTTGGTTAATTATTTTTTTTAAGTCTGTATCGTAATTTTTAGGAATAGATTGTTGTTTTTCCCAACGTTTGATAGTACCTTTATGAACTTGGAGGTAATTTAAGATAAAATCTAAACCTTTGATATTTTTGATATTTAAAAATGCATCAAAAGAAGTTATATTTTTCATTTTTTACCCTTCTTTCTTCTTAAATATTGTATCATAGTTTGTTTCAATTTATGATTTGAATTATATTAGTTTTAAAAAAATGATTCGTTTTAATTTATGCCAAAATTGTAAAAATTAAAAGTACGTATTTACAAGGTTTTTTGAAGGTCACTTAGAGGCTAAATTGAATATAAAGTTGGTCTTAATATGTTTTTATCCTCTTTTGCTTGGTTTTAATGATTTTTCAGTTTCTTTAGTATTGAATTTCTTGGTATAAAGGGTGAGGTATTGTTTGACTGGATTGAAGTGGAGGTAGCTAATATTTAAGATTGTATGTCCATCTTGGTCTTCTTTGTTAGTGGGATATTGAACTTCATCCATGAAAAAGTCTTTATCTTCTTCTAGAAGGTATTTGGGGCCTTTGTATTCTACTCCTACAGTGTGATTAACGTGTGATACTCGCAAATCATTTACAAATTGTGAATCTTTATCTTTATCATTTGTGTGGAAATAATTGAAATAATGGCCAGGTCTGTTAGAAAGGGGTTCATTCCATTTATCAAAAGGATGAAGGTCTTTGATGTAAATAGGTAGGTCAGTTGGTTCGTATTCTTGGTGGTGTCCGCGTCCTAGGCCAGCGATACCATAGAAGTTATAGGTTCTTTTAATCATCGGTGTTCCTTCGATTTTAGTTTTAGAACCATCGGAGCCAACCATTTCAAGATGAGTTATTTCACTTGCTTTTAGTGTTTGTATTACTTCTTTGTTTTTTTCGCTATAATCAATTCTGTATGAATCGTAATAACTTTCACTTTCTTTTTGCTTATTTTTGGTTTGGAACCATTCATCATTTGTTTCTATTTTGGGGGGTTTAATTGTATGTGAATCACTTTGGTTTGCTGTATTGACTTTTATATACCAAATGAAAGTAATTATTCCAATTACCACTGCGCTCAAAATTAATTTAATATAATAAAAAAATATTGTTGATTTTAAATTGGTTTTTGTAATTCTCTTTTTATTTTGTTGAGTTTGATAAAAATAAATACACAAAGGAATTATAACAACAAAAAGAAGAAATAAAAATCCTATAATAGTTAATTTTTGAAATAATGCCATATTAAAAATACTTCCTTTTTTTAATTTAACTCATTATCATTTTAACATAAACAGAACAATAATGCAAAAATATGCATTATTGTTACCACCAACGTTTTAGAGCTTTCCATGCATCTATTACTTCGTTAACAACCAAACCAGTAGCTGCACCTACAACCATGCCTGCGGGTCCTCCTAAAGCACCTATTGCGGTTGAAGTTGTGATGATGTCGGATTTAGTTTTCCATTCGTTGTTTTGGGTTTCTAATTGGGTTTCATTGGTTGTTAAGTCTTTGTTTTTATTAGTTAATTTAACAATCTCTCTATCTAATTTTTCTTTCATTGTTGTGTGGGCTGTTTTTGCTAATTCTAATTCATTTTTTAATTTATCAATTTCATGTTGTAATTCTTTGTTGGTTTCACCTAATCCACTATTGGCTGATTCTAACCCTTTAATTGTTCCTTCTAATTGTAAAATCTTTTTACCTTGTTCAGCGAAAAGATTTATTTGTTGTTCTAATTGAATTGTCAATCTTTGGATTTCTTGAGTTTGTTGTTGGATAGTTTGTTGTAGTTGGGTTATTTCTTCGTCTTTTTGTTGGATAATGGTTTGTAATTGAGTTTCGTTGGTTTCTAAGGTATTTATTTTTCCTTTTAACTCTTTTATTTGTGATTGTTTTGTATTTAATTGTTTAACCAAAACTTCATCAGCATTATTGTTTTTAACTAATTCATCTTGTATTTCTTGCATTTCTTTTTCAAGTTTTTCGTTTTCGATTTTAGATGTGTTTAGTTCTTGTTGGATTTTGTTTAAATCGTTAGTATATTTTTCTTTAAGGTTTTTGTTTTCTAATTTCAAAGTATCTATTTCGTTTTTAAAACCTTGTTCTTTAATTTCTAATTGTTGCATTTCATTTTTTAATGTTTTGATGTGGGTTTCTTTATTGTTTAGTTCTTGTTGTAGAGTGTCATCAGGTTTTTGGTTGATAATTAAATCAGTGCATTCTTGTTGATATTTATTTAATTCTTGTTGTTTGTTTTTTAATTTTTGTGTAATTTCATCCAAATTGTTTATTTTTTGTTGTAATATGGATTGATAATTATTGAGTTTATTTGGTGGCGGAGTGGTGCTTATATTTTGGCTAAACTGAAATTGCCAATGATGTTGATTTTGAAGTTTATCGATAAAATTGCTCCAATCACTCCTGTTTTTGTCGATAAAGTATATTCTACCTGAAGTAAAGCAAGGCCTTATATAATAAAATGTTGCTCCATTAATTTCTATTGGTTGACTTTTTATTGTTTTTTTATTTTTTTCTTGTATTTGTTGGTTGTATTTGTTTTCTCTCATGTCTTCTGCTTTTAAGATTGGAATTAATTCAACTGTAAAAGGAATAGGAGAATAGTATATTGCTTCATCTTTGTTCATTTTATCTTCAAATATATTTTGATTAGCTTTGATTTCGCAAGTTGTTTGCCATTCATCAAGTGGTTGTGTTAAATTATTTAATTCTTGTTGTAAAGAAATTTGTTGATTTGAAAGACTAACTAATTCTTGGTTTATTTTGTTGATTTGTGTTTGTTTAGTTAATAATTCTTCACGTAGTTTATTTGCGTTTTCGTTGTTTTTTGCAATTTGTTGTTTCAGGTTGTTGGTTTCTTGTTCGAGTTCAGAAACCATGTTTTTATAATTTGCAATTTGTTTTTGGATTTCTTCCAAAGTTTTTAAATGTTGTTCTCTTAAGTTTGTGGTTTCTTCTTGTTTTTGGGTTAATTGTTGTTTTAGTTTATCTTCATTTTGTTTTAATTGTTTGATTTCTTCTTCTTTAAGTAATAATTGAGCTTGATAATTGATTTGACTTTGTTCAATGTTATTTCTTAAATTATTAATTTCAACATTTAATTGTTTGATTTCATTTGTTGATAAGTTTTTTTGGTCTATTAATTTTTGTTCTTTGTTTTCTAATTCTGTTTGTTTTTGTTCAATTTCATTTTTTAATTGATTTACATCTTTAATATTTGAAGCCAATTGCTTTTCTAAAGTTGTTATTTTTTCTTTTGATAAAATCAACTCGTTGTCTTTTTTTACTATTAATTCATTCTGGTTTGTAATATTATTTTTTATTACTTCGATTTCTGATTGTAATTTATTTTTTTCTTCATCAGATAAATCTTTAGTTTGTTGGAGTGTTGTTTCTTTAGTTTTAAGTTGAGATTGTAATTCAATTATTTTTCCTTCAAGGGATAATTTTTCTAGTTGTTGAGCTTGAAGGTTGATGTTTAAATATCCCTTTTCGGTTTCTAAAATCTTTTGTTTTTCTTTTTCTTGTTGAATTATTTTTTCTATTTGTTGTTGAAGTTCAGGATTTAATAAACTTTTTGTATTTTTTTCTTTTTGTTTGTGGTTTGGTTGTTGCATAGTTAGTTGAGGGGTTTCAGTGTTATTGTTTAATTCAGTTGATTTTGTTGTTTTTTTTTTAATTCTTTGGTTTTTTCTATTCTTTCGTTAATTTTTTGTTCAATTTCTTTTGGGGATTTTCCTTCTTGAGAAAGTTTTGTTGCATATTCTGTTAACTCTTGTTTGAGTTTTGCCTCTTCTGCTGCTTTGATAGCATCTAAATCATAAACTTCTACTAAATTTGGGGGTGGTGTTTCTCCTTTAGGGGTTGGTTCGTTAAAATAAAAAACTATTCCTGCATAAATAGCTGTTGCAATTAATATTGCTCCACCTAAAAAAGGTCCTATAACTGGAATTCCAAGACAAGATAAGCCAAAAATAAAGCCAATTGCAATAATAATACTATTAAATATGTAAGGAATTAGTTTTAAAGGGAATCCTAGCAATTCTAAAAAATTCTTACCACGTTCATTTATATAATAAACCAAATCTTTGGTTTTTCCCCAAACTGCTTTAGCAACTGGTCCAATTTTGGCTGCTAATTCGGGGAAGAATTTAGAAATTATTAACCATATTGCCCCTCCAATTAGTGTGATTAGTAATAAAATAAGGATTGGTTTTGTTGTTTTTTTGATTATTTTTACAAACCAATTATCTTGTTTTTGTTGGGTTTCAACAATTATTTTTGCTGTTTTTGGATTGTTTTTGGTAATTTGTTTTGGAGGTTTTTTGATTATAGGTGATTTTGTAATTGTTTTTATTTGAGGTTGATTTATTTTTAATTTTTTTATAGGTATTTTAGTTGGTTTTTGAGTTGGAGATTGTTTAATAAGGGATTTTGTTTTGGCTTTTTTTACATTGGGTTTAGTTGGTGGTTTTGGTTGGGTTTTTTTGGTGAAAATTATTTTTTTTGCCATATGATTTTACTCGCTTTCTAATTTTTATTTATTTATATTTTCTTTAGTATTGAATTTCTTAGTATAAAGGGTGAGGTATTGTTTGACTGGATTGAAGTGGAGGTAGCTAATATTTAAGATTGTATGTCCATCTTGGTCTTCTTTGTTAGTGGGATATTGAACTTCATCCATGAAAAAGTCTTTATCTTCTTCTAGAAGGTATTTGGGGCCTTTGTATTCTACTCCTACAGTGTGATTAACGTGTGATACTCGCAAATCATTTACAAATTGTGAATCTTTATCTTTATCATTTGTGTGGAAATAATTGAAATAATGGCCAGGTCTGTTAGAAAGGGGTTCATTCCATTTATCAAAAGGATGAAGGTCTTTGATGTAAGTCGGTAGGTCGGTTGGTTCGTATTCTTGGTGGTGTCCGCGTCCTAGGCTAGCGATACCATAGAAGGTGTATTTTTTGTTTACTTGAGTATTATCTTTAGGTGGATTTAAGTATTTTAATAATCCTTGCTTCCATTCTACATATTGGTCTTCGCATTCTTTTCTTCTAGCTTTTTTTTCAGTGTCAGAAATTTTAACGTTTTGGAAAGTATTAATAGCTTCATCTAGGTCTGAAGGCAACATAACTTCGTGGTTGGGGTTTTTACGTTTGTGTTTTTTGGCTTTAATATAAGCGCTATCAATTATTTTTTCTTTTAAATTTCTAGTAGAATAATTTTTGCCTTTACATTTGTTAGAGATTTCTTTTAAATAAAGATAAGTGTGATAACTAATTTGATAATCAGATACCAAAAATTGTAAAAATCCTTCAATTTCATCATCTTTTAATAAATCAATTTTAATTTCTTTGCTAAATCTACTTCTTAAAGCGCTATCAATTTTATCTAAATGATTGGTAGCTCCCATTAAGACAATTTTTTTATCACTTCTTTTAAATCCATCTAATTTAGTTAATAAATTGTTAACAATGTTGATGCTTGTTTTGTTAGATTGATTATCTTCGCGATTAGCTAGTCCGCTAATTTCATCAATAAAGATAATGGTTTTTTCGTGTGATTCTGCTTCTTTCCATATTTTTTCCAATTCTTCATTTCCTTCACCAACATAAGTCTTATCAAATCTTGATGGCTCTAATTCAATATAGTGTATACCTAATTCATTACATAAAGCTTTAATTAAAAAACTTTTTCCTGTTCCTGGGGGCCCGTACAGTAAATAACCTCTAGGGATTAATTTATCAAAATTAACCATATCAAAATTATCATCTTGAAAATATTCAATCAAATCTTCTAATTCTTCTTTTTCTTGTTTCATACCATATATATCAGAAAACATAATTTTTTGGTTTTGGGTTTGATAAGAAATATTGTTTTGCAAAGATTTGATTTCTTCTTGTAATTGTTTAATTTGTTTGTCAAAATGTATTAATTGACCATCTAAGAACAAATCATAACTTTTTAATTTTTGGAATTCTTCAGTATTATCTTTGTTTTGAATCATTAAGTCTTTAATTATATTCTTATTAGCGTAATTCAAAGCCATTGCTTCTTGTAAAGTTTGAATTTTTTGGGAAATAAATAAATTATTGCTAGTTTTAATAATTTGAGAAGTGGTTGTTTTAATTTGTTCTTGGAATTTTGATTTTGTAGTTAATAATTGTTTTTTTTGTTCTATTAATTCCAAAGTTTGTTTATGGATTGGTTCTTTTTTGTCATTAATTTCTTGTATTTTTTCGTTTAAAGTTACTAATTCTTGTTGTAATTGGGGCTTTTCTTCTTCTTTTAAGTCTTTATTTTGGAGGTTGTTTTCTTTATCTTCTTTAGTGGTTGTTAATTTTTTAAGTTTAATATTGAAATCACTTATTAATTCTAAATTTAATTTAATTTGTTGAGTTAATTGTTCTATTTGTTGATTTCTTTGGTTATTTTCGTTAATTTGAGCTTCGTTAGTTTTTTTTAATTCTTCGAGATATTTTGATATTCCTTCAAAAGATTGGTTTTGTTCGGTGGGTGGATGGTTATTTTGAAATAAATTATTATTGTTATGTTTTTTTAGAAAAAATCCATAAATCCATAAACCTAAAATGGCAAAACCAAATACAACTAACAAATTTAAATAAATTTGTTTTAATTTCATATTAGTTCCTTTCTTGTATTTTTTTTATTCAACATCATAATATAAAGTGCGATTTTGTCCAGAGCGTTTTTCATATAAATCAATTTTTTTTAAAGATTTAATATGACTATTCGACCACAACATTCCTTCTTGAATATAATTATAAAAAGGAAATTTTAAAACAAAATCATAATTATGAATGTAAAAAGGTTCTTCAATTTTTTGATTAATTGGGTAAACAGCTACAATTTTATCTTTTTGAATATCTTTAATAATGATTTTATCTATTGCTAAATAACTAGGACCACCATAATTAGTTCCTTTATCATATATTATTTCTAAATGATAATTTTCGGGAGTAAAAGAAGTTGATTCTGGTATATAAGGTCTGTTATTACTCCAAAAAAAATACAAATCAGAAGCGCCGTTACCCATTTGAGTTAAAGTATCTAAATTATAAAGATTATTTTTTCCATCTCTGGTTCCTCCATCAAAATAAGCTAATAAAAAATCTTTAGGAGGGGGTTCTTTAATGCGGTATTGAAAATCAATTTCATTATTTAAAGAATTATTATTGTAAAGAGCATAACTAAAATTACTTTTAAAATTTTTATTAGGAAAATGATAATGAAGCCATCCTAAGGCGTCTTTGATATTGCTGTTTTCGCCTAAATGAACATTATAACATTTCATATTATCTATTTCTTTTTCTTTTATGGGGATGATTTTATCATAAAAATAATTATCTATTTCTTTAGATGAGAGTTTAAAAGCAGAATTAAATTTTTTTAATTCCGTATTTTTATTTGATGATTGTTCAACAGACAAAAAAACATTGTTTTTGTCTGTTGAATTAACAGGTTGGATAAAGTCATATTTTGGAGGTTGATAAATAATATTTGCAAATCCAAATCCGATAAAAACACAAAGAAAACAAATAAAGATTTTTTCAATAAGTGTTAATGTAATCATTTGTTTTATTGGGTTTCTAAATTAGTTATTTGTTTTTCGGTATTTTCTTTATATTTAATTAAATATTGTTTTAATTCAGAAGAAATTTGAGGGTCTTGCAATTCTTGTTCGATGACATTCTTTTTTGTTTTTAAATTAATGAGATTAACTTTTTTAGTTATTTGTTCATTAATGTTTTTTATATTGTTTTGATTTTGTGTTTTTTGGTTTTCTAAAGCAGTTTTAGTTGCACTATTTAAATCAGGTTGCACTAATTTTTGGTCTAATTGTGTAATATTAACAATATTTAATTCTTTATCTTTTAATAATTTTTGATATTTAATAATTTCTTTTTCTTTAAGTAATTTTGTTTCTGTAAGCGAATGTTTTTCTTCTAATTGATTTGTTGTTTTGATTTTATTATCAATTTCTAAAATTTCTTCTTCAGATTTTTTTAAGAATTTTTTTAAGAATAAATCAATTTGTAATTCTTTTTTTTGTTGGGTTTTTAATTTGACGATTTGTTCTATTACTTGTTTTTCTTGAGGAGACAAACTAGGATCTTTTAATTCTTCATTTTTAATAGTTATTTCTTCATTTAATTGTTTAATTTTGTCGTTATAATCATCAAAACAATCATTATTATTGGTTTGAAATATAGTGTTTTTGTTGACAATAATTTCATAAACAGGTTGTTTGGAATGATTGAAAAAATAATAACCAATTCCTCCTGTAGTTGCAATTATCATTGTTAAAAGTAAAAAGAGATTGAAAAAATATCTTTTAGTTAGGATATTTTTTTTATTAATAATATTTTTTGGGGATTTTTGAATTTTCATTTGAATTAATTTTCCTTTCTTTTTTAATTATTTTCTTGATTTATTAAGGTTTCTAATGGGGTATTTTCCTTATATTCTTGTTGGTTTGAAAATTTTTCATCGATATCCTTTTTTAAATCTTTTATATTTTTTTGATTAATTGGTTTTGAGGTTTCATTTTCTTTTGTTTTTCTTTTAATTGGGTAAGTATCGTTAGGATTGAATAGTTGAAGAAAACTGAAAAAGAGATATTTAAATACAAAACATAAACCAGTAACAAATAATGCCCCCGATACAAAACCAATAGTAAAATTTGAATCAGTCATTTTGATTTTCCTTTCCGATTGGTGTGTTGTTTTTTTGAGATTTTAACAATCTTTTTCTTTCTTTTTTAGATTGCCAAATGGCTACTTTATGTTTTTGTTGTTCTATTTGAGATAATGTTTTTTCTTGTGCAGTTTTTATTTGTTCTAGTTTTTGAAGTAATAATTGTTCTTGGTGTTCTTGTTTAGTGTTTTTTATTTCTAAAGTTTGAAGTTTTTTATTAGGAAAAAATATGTTTATAATAGTTTGTTTAATAAAAACAATTGTATTTGTCATTAATTTGAAAATAGGTTTAAAACCAGTAACTATTAATATTGTAAATAGAGTTGTTTGGATTCCATCCAATCTTCTTTCCATGATTTCAGCAGCAGTAAATCCTTTAGTGTAATTTAATATAAAATTGCTAATTATTGTAAATATTGAAAAAATCCACATTATTTCCTACTTTCTTAATATTTTTTATAAATTTTTATTCATTTGTTTTTAGATAATTTCTTTTTATTTTTAAAGGTTTTATTGGAATGATGTAAATTTAGCCATTTACCTTTGGGGGTTTTGGTGGTTGAACGGTCTTTAAAGTAAGTTCCTTGGTATGTTTCGGTCATTGCATCGCTCATATTGTTTCTCCTTTTATTTTAATTGAAGTTTTTTGACTTCGTCTTTGATTGGTTTTGACATTTTAAAACTAACAACCGTTTTTGCAGGTATTTTTAAATTTTTACCAGTTCTTTTGACTGTTTTTTTGCCTGTTTGTTTATTGATGATGAATTTAGTTTCTGGGGTTGTGTGGGTTTTT
>NZ_BBIY01000029.1:0-13874 GCF_000744065.1 'Chrysanthemum coronarium' phytoplasma | reverse complement strand
AAAAAATAACTAATATTTGAGTTGGTTTTTGATTTCTTCGTAAAAGCTCACATAATTTTGATATCGAGAGGGAAGTATTTTGCTGTTTTCTAAGGCTTTTTTAACGCCACATTTTTCTTCTTGCAAATGAAGACAACTTTCACCAAAAAAACAATCACAAACATGTTCTACAAAATCAGGATAAAAATTCTTTAAAGTCCTAGGGCAAAAAGTAGTTAAGTCTAGTTTGGAAAAACCAGGAGTATCAACAATAAATCCACCATTAAACTCGTATAATTGGGCGTTTTTGGTGGTATGTTTGCCTCTGCCAAGACTTTCAGAAATTTCTTGTGTTTTGAGTTTGGCATCTGGAATTAAGGCTTTGAGTAAGGTCGATTTTCCTACTCCGGTTTGTCCTGCCAAAACTGTAATTTGATTAGCAAAAATGTGTTTAAGGGCATCTATTCCTATTTTTTGCTTGGAGTTAATATAATAAAAGGGTTGAAATTTTTGGTAATAAGATAATTGTTGTTGCATTGTTGTAAGGTTTTCGGGTTCTAACAAATCTATTTTAGAAAAAACCAAAACTACATCTAATTTTTGTTGTTCTAAAATTAATAAAAACTTATCTAATAAAAGAAATTGAAAATTGGGCTTTACTAATGAAAAAACTAGCAATACCTGGTTAATATTGGCAACATTAGGTCTTTTTAATTCATTTTTACGAGGCAAAATAGATTGAATTAAATAAGTATCACAAGAAAGTTCATAAAACACAATATCGCCTACTTTAATAATAAAGTCAGAGGCAGAACTATTTTCTTTTTGGGTAGTTTTGATATCAGGGGTTTTTAATTTGCCTCTTTTTTTAGCTTCCAAAATAATTTGAGTTTCTAAATCTTTAATATAATAAACTCCAGCCAAAAATCTTAATACTAAAGCTTTTTCCAAATAATAACTCCTTTTTATATTTTGAAATCTTTTTTAATTATTTTTTTCTTATTTTGTCTAAATTACTTTTTAAAAATTTTTAAATTGTCTGTGTGTGTGCGATAAAAAATGCTAGATACTAATTTATTCTAATTTGAGTAACTTTTTTATAATTAATTAAAAAAACCATTAATTATTTTTATTATAACATATAAAAAAACAATAATTACATATAAAGATAAATTGGGTTTAAATAAGCAAAAGCAGAGTTTATTTGCTAATGTTTTTATGGGTGTGACTTTGACAAATGGTATGTTTGTTGCAAAATAAAAAAGTTTTGGGGGGTGGCAAAAATTGTTACATAAAAAAGGAAGGACCCCTTAATAAAAAGGAGTCTTTTGTTAATGTTTTATTAATATTTTGTTAATGTAATTAGGCAAAAAAAATGTAGGATTACAAAATAATTATTTTTATGTTTGAAGATAGGGATGTTGTTTTTTACTTATTAAATTTACTTAATAAAGCCAAAACTTGTTGTTTAATTTGGGCTAAATAAGATTCGTCGTCCAAGTGATTGATAGCTTTGTCCATCAAATCTGCAACTAAAATAAAATCATTTTCTCTAAAACCTACTGTTGTCATAGCAGGTGTGCCAATTCTAATACCGCTTGTCACAAAAGGTTTTTCTTGATCAAAAGGAATGGTATTTTTGTTGACAACAATATTTATTTTTTCTAACATGTTTGCAATTTTGGATCCTGTAAACTCAGGATTTTTATGTTTAACATCAATTAAAAATAAATGATTATCAGTGCCTCCGCTTACAATGCGATAACCTTTTTGTTGGAAGGCTTTAGCAAAGGTGTTTGCATTTTTGATAACTTGCTTTTGATATTCTTTAAAAGAAGGCATCATCGCTTCTTGAAAGGCAACAGCTTTAGCTGCAATAGTATGAATACAAGGTCCTCCTTGAATACCTGGAAAAATACCACGATTTATTTTTTTAAATACTTCTTCTTTATTGGTTAAAATCAAACCTCCACGCGGTCCTCTCAGCGTTTTGTGCATAGTAGAAGTAACAACATCAGCGTTAGCTTCAAAGGGACAAGGATGAAGCCCACAAGCAACTAAACCTGCAATATGGGCAATATCTGCCATTAAATAGGCATTAACTTCATCAGCAATTTGACGAAACTTTTTAAAATTAATAGTTTTAGAATAAGCCGAATATCCTGCAATAATTAATTTAGGTTTTAGTTTTAAGGCAACTTTACGAATTTCATCATAATCAAGCATTTCAGTTTGGGGATTGACATTATAAAAATGAGCTTCATAAAAACCACCAGAAAAACTTAATTTATGACCGTGAGTAAGATGTCCTCCATCCATTAAAGATAATCCTAAAATTTTGTCACCAGGTTTTAATAAGGCTTGAAATGCTCCCATATTGGCTTGTGAACCTGAATGAGGTTGGACGTTTGCGTATTTAGCACCAAACAGCTTGGTTGCTCTTTGAATGGCAATTTTTTCTATTTGATCTACATTTTTACAACCATTATAATATCTAGCTTGAGGATAACCTTCTGCATATTTGTTAGTCAAAATGCTTCCTTGAGCATCTAATACTGCTTGAGAAACAAAATTTTCCGAAGCAATTAATAAGATATTTTCTTTTTGTCTAATTTTTTCTTGTTCAATAAGATCAAAGATTTCTTGATCTTGGTCTTTTAATCCTAACTTTTGATTCATTTGGGCACAACCTTTTTCTTTTTTTATTTTTGGGCATTCAATGTAATTATTGGAAAAACAAAATGTTTTATAAAAGCATTTACAAATACGAATTTATTTGATAAACAATAGAGCAAAAATGGTAGTTATGGTTATAAAATCAAGCATTTTCCAACGATAAGTAATCATTTTGGTGCGAGGAGCTCCCAAAACATAACCTCTTACTTCCATAGCATTAGAAAGTACCAAAGACCTTTTAAAAACCAACACAAAAATAGGAACCAATAAGGCTAAAAGATGATTAATTCTTTTAAAAATATTTTTTTTGTGCAAATCCATGCCTCTTGTTGTCTGAGCTTTTAAAATTTTATTGGTTTCTTGCAATAAAAAAGAATTAGCCATAAAAATTAAAGAAAGCATCAAAGTAAAAGTTTCAGTAGCAATTTTGAGTTTTTTTAAAGGAGACAAAATAATATCTAGACCATCTTGAATTTCGATAAAAGAAGTTATTTTATTGAATAAAAAAAACAACATCACAATTAAAAACAATCTTGTCATAATAAAACAAATTCTTAGAAAAGAAGTCGTTTGCAATATATAATTTTTAGGTTTGCAACCCAAAATTTCTTGTATATTGGAAGGAAAATACGAAGGAATAACAAAGATGCACAAAAGCAAAAATAACAAATAAGATAATTTAAAGGGAATATATTTTTTAGTGAAATTATACAATAAAATACATATTAAAAACAACCAAAAAGAATGGATGGCATCATAGCTTAAAATAGGAATTTGAGCTCGCATAAAAGCATTAAAATAAGTATCTTCCGAAGGAACTAAATTTATTACCAAAGAAATAATAAAAACAAATCTTAAATGTTTAATTCTTTGCCAAAAATAACTCCAAGTTACTCCAAAAAAGAAACAAAGGATCATTAAAGCTACCACACAAAAAAGATAAAATAAAGTGATGCGTTTGGGGTTTGCAAAAATAAAAACTTGATTTGGAGCAATATTTTCAACATTAATGGGCAGTTTTAAAATAAAAACTAACAGCAACACAAAAGCAAGAATTTTGATAGAAGGATGGAGTTGGTACAAAAAACAACGCGATAAAGAGGGGTGGGATAAATTATTATTTGTAAAATCATTATTTTTCATCAATAATACCTTTTAACAATAAAATTCTTTTAAATATTGGGCAAGGGCGCTAAAACAATAGTGTGCTTGAAAGGGGATTCCTAAAGTTTGATTTAAATGTTTTAAAATTTTAAAAGTATCAGGAATATCTAAGTTAAATTGCTCAAATCGGGGGTGTTCAAAAAAAGTTTCTTTTGTGCCATCAAAAAGCAATTTTCCTTGAGACAAAACCAAAACACGTTTTGCATATTGGGCAACCAAATTCATATCATGAGTAATAATGATAATAGTTTTGTGAAATGTTTGATGCAAAATTTGTAAAAAATCCATAATATCAGAGCTACTTTCCAAATCAAGACCACGTGTAGGTTCATCAAGGATTAAAATATCAGGCTGCATGGCTAAAATACCTGCAATAGCGACTTTTCTTTGCTGTCCGTCACTAATTTGAAAGGGAGATTTTTGATGTAAAGCGGGAGGAATGTTGATTTGTTCTAAAGTTTTGAAAGCTTGCTTTTGGGCTTGTTGTTTGTTATTTAAAAAAACTTCAGCACCAAACATTACATCTTTTAAAACAGTTATTTCAAATAATTGATATTCAGGGAATTGGAAAACTAAACCTACTTTTTGACGCAAGGGCACTAAGAGTTCTTTTTTTGTTTTAGAAGTTATGGTAGTGCCAAAAACTGTTACTTTTCCTATATTTGTGGTAAGCAAAGCATTCATTAATTGCACTAAGGTCGATTTGCCTGAACCGGTTTTCCCCACTAAAGCAATAAATTCATTTTGAGAATTGATTTTTAAATTAATGTCAGATAAAGTGGCAGTAGTTTTTTGGGGGGGGTGGGGGGGTTTTTTATAATAAAAGTTTACTTTTTCAAATTGTATTGCCATAAAATATCCTTTAAATTTTCTAACATTTGATTATTTTTAATGTTTTTAGTGGTGCTGTCTTTTAAAATTTCATAGTAAAGCTCTAATGATAAAGGAGGGTTCAATTTATATTGTTGCAAAAATAAAGGGTCTTGAAAAAGGTTTTGGGGGGGGGTTTGGGTAATTAATTTTCCTTGATCAAGAACAATAATTTCATCACTTTTGGCAGCAAACTCTAAATCATGAGTAATGGTAATCAAAATTTTATTTTTAATGGTTTGAATAATTTTTTGCACTTCCAAAGCGCCTTGAGGATCTAAAAAAGAAGTTACTTCATCAAAGATAATAATTTCGGGCTCCATCGCTAAAATGGATGCAATTGCTACACGTTGTTTTTGTCCCCCTGAAAGTTGATTCACGTTTGCGTCCAATAAATCATCTATTTTTACCATTTTGGCATATTGCCAAACTTTGGTTATAATTTCTTCTCTACAAACATTATAATTTTCCAATCCAAACGCAATATCTTCTCTTACAGTAAGTCCTGTAAACTGATAATCAGGATTTTGGAAAACCATACCTATTTTAGGTCGCAAAAGGGGCAAATTTTTTTCATTTAAAACGATATTGTCAATTAAAATTTGTCCTTTGGTACAAGAAATCAGCCCTACTAAAATTTTGGCTAAAGTAGATTTTCCCGAGCCATTATGACCAACAATAGAAACCCAAGAATTATTTTGAATGGTTAAATTAAGGTCTTTGAGAATAGGATTACAACCGTAATAAAAAGTTAAATTTTGAATAGATATCATAACTTTAAATTTTTCTTTCTTTGTTTGTTTGTTTGGTAGTTTTGATGGGGCATTTTTGAGGTAGTTGATTTATTTCGAGGGGAGGTTAGTTTGAAAAAGGCAAAACCACTTTTGCAACAAATCGCAAATCGTAATATAAGATATAAAATAAGATTGAGTTTTTGTGGAAAGAGTGAAAAATTGTTATAAAATGGTGTAATTAAAATTTAGTATCATCAATTTTTTGCAAATAACAAGTTACAAAAGAAACAATGTTTTTTAAGTGATTAGGTTCAAAAGGATTAGTAAGTCCTGTAGTTTTTAAAAGATTTAAAAAAGTTTGTGAACCGCCTAATTGACATAATTTTAAGTACTTTTGCCAAGTATTGGAATAATCTTGCTTGCTTAAAAGCCAAATTTCTAAAGCACAAACTTGGGCTAAAGTATAGTCAATGTAATAAAAAGGAGTAGAAAAAATGTGGCTTTGACGGAACCAAAAAGTACCTTTTTCTAAAAAAGGATCGCCTTCATAAGTTTCTAACAACAAATATTTTTTTTCCAAATTACGCCAACACTCTTTTCTTTGAGCAGGAGTCATTTGAGGATCTTGATAAACTTCATGTTGAAAATGATCCACTAAAGCACCATAAAGTAAGAAATTAAGGGATTGGGATAAATGTAGAAATTGATATTTGTCTACATCTTGGGCAAAAAAATCTTTTACCCACGGATAAGCTAAAAATTCCATTCCCATAGAACTAATTTCAGCTGCTTCAAAAGTAGGCCAACGATACTCAGGAATTAAATGACGACTTTGATAAACTTGGAAGGCGTGTCCTATTTCGTGAGTCAAAACATCTACATCATGACTTGTGCCATTAAAATTAGCAAAAACAAAAGGAGCGCTATATTTAGGAAGGTAAGTACAGTATCCACCGCCTGTTTTGTTGGGTTTGCTATCTAGGTCTAATAGATTTTTTTCTAAGAGAAAATCAAAAAATAATTTGGTTTGGAGAGACATTGCATGATACATTTTTTTTGCTTGGGTTAACTGAAAATCAACTCCTCTTTGAGGTTTGGGATTGCCACTTGAAAAATTAAAACTTTTGTCATAACTTTCCAATTTAGCAATACCTAAACGTTTGGATTTACGTTTTTGAGTCATTGTATAAAACGGCAAAACATATTTTAAAATGTTGGTGCGATAATCTGCAATTTGGTTAGCATCGTAATCAGTGCGTACTAAAAGATCATAACCTAAGGCAACGAAATTGGAATATCCCAATATTTGAGCCATCTTGGTTCGTGTTTGGACTAATTGGTCATAAATAAGGTCATATTCTTGCTCGTTTTTAGCAAAAAATTGCGAAACAGCTAATTGGGCATTTTTTCTAGTTTGCCTTTGGGACGATTCCAAAAAAAGAGCCATTTGACTTAAATTATAAAGTTTGCCTTCAAAAGCAACAGAAGGATCAGAAATTAATTTTTGATATTTGGTTGTTAAAGTATTTTCTTCTTGTAAATAAGGAATAATTTTAGGGTCAAATGTTTTTAAAAATAGTTTGGTTTGGTCAAATAACAGGGTGCCAAATTCTTGTACTAAGGCGTCATAATGTTTACTTTTTACCATGGTTTGGCTAAATTGATGTTGTAATTCGGTTAGCAAAGGGGCATTTTGGTCACAAAAATGTTTTTCTTGTTGATAAAAAGTATCTTTTACATCTAGGCTATGCCTAATTTCTGCCAAAGTAAACATGGAATTAATTTCATCCATTAATGAATTAAGACGGTTAATAATTTTAATTTGTTCTGGTAAGGAAGCATCCAAAAAAGCCTCTATCATAAGCAAAATAGTTTGTTTGGTTTGAGCAATATCAACTCTTTGATATTCAAAATCTTGAAATTTCACTTTGGTTTAATCCTATCTTTTTAATTTTTATGAAAAATATCTAAATAGCAACGGTGTGGCAAGTTTAATTTTATTTATGTTAGTTTGAAAAAATATTTTATTGTCGAATAACTACATTTTAATTATAAACTAATAAATTTGATTATTTCTTATCAAATTCGTAAGTATCTGCTAAAAATTGCAATCTTTTAAACAGCTCTTTTAAAAGGATAACTACAAAAAAGGAAGTCACAAAGACAAGGGGCAAAGCAATAAAGAGCCCTTTATTTACCATAGTTGTTGCAATTTGTTGGATGGTAATATCTTGGGAAAAAATATTTATTTCGGCTGTCCACCACCATTTTAACATTACATACCAATATAATGTTTGATATAAAACTGATAACAAGACAACAACGAAATACATTTTTAAAAAATTATCTTGGGGTCTTAACAACAAACCAGGTAATAATCCAAACGATAAAACACAAGCTAAATTAGCAATCAGTTCAAACTGATAACCAAATTCATAACCATATCCTACAAAATATCCAATTGTTTCAGCTAAACAAGCACCCAGGCAAGAAAGATGCCAAGGAACATAAAAAGACATTACAATTAAAGGTAAAAAACGCACATAGACAAGAATATTTACATCTATATTAATAAAATGAAACCCTGGAAAAGATGTTGTTTTATCTGGGAATATAATTTGTAGTATTTTAGATAAAACAATAGATAAGGAAGTTAAAAAAGAAGTTAGGATAATTTGTCTTAAAAGTTTTTGATTGCGATTAAAATTATTATTCATAGTTTTTCTCTTTTCTTTGTGTGTGTAATTTTATTATTTATATTGAATTAATAAAATGTTCTTTGACAACATCGAAGGAAAAGAAATAATAAACGGAAAATAAATTGTAAAATAATACTGAAATTAAAAAAATTCTTATTTGATAAGGCTAATAAATATCATTTATAAATATCTCCTAAAAACTTTTTCAAATGTAGTTCCTTTATTTAAAATGGGTGCAAACATACTAGCTTTTAATAAAAAATGATAACACAATAGCAATAAGAAAAATATAAATATGACAAGAAGGGGCGGCACAAAAGCTACAAAGGGTTGATTTAAAAGTTGGAAATAGTAATTATTATGCATAGTTTTTCTCTTTTCTTTGTGTATGTAATTTTATTATCTATATTGAATTAATAAAATGTTCTTTGACAACATTGAGGAAAAAAGAGGAGGGGGGCAAAAATTATCTATAATAGTTAAGGTAAGTTTTAATTCTAGGATTTAAGAAAAATAAAAAAATAAAGATAAAGATAAAAGTAGCAAAAACAGGGATTAAATTATAACAAAAACACCAAATAATAGGGTAGTTGATTAGGGGAGCTAAAAAGGGGAAATAATTTTGTTTATTTGCAATAAGGGGCAACCAAATAAAATAAGAAGCCAAACATTTAAAAGCAAAAACAGAGGTAAAAACTATTAATAAATTAAGTAAAATGCTTTTATAATTATCAAAATATTTTAAATTAGGGGTATAAAAAACAAAAGAAAGACTATAAGATAAATCAACTAAAAGATAATCCAAAAGTAAAACTGCAATTTGTTGTAAGGAGCTCATTTGTTGGGCTTGCATATAAGCTAAAATATTGGTGGATTCACTTAAAAAAATAGCTTTAAATAGATGAAATAAGGCATAAAGAGTACAAAAAAGAAAGCTATGTTTTTTGCCCAATAAAAAACCAATTAAAATTAAGGGAAGGAGAGAAACTTTAATAAAAGAGCCAATATTTGCTCCCATTTTGGCAATCCCTAACTTATCATAAGCAAATTCTAACACAATTGTGAATCCTAACAAAGTAGAAGCAATAATGTGTTTTTGCAAAGGGGAGAAAAAAACTTTTGTTTCTTTGTTTTTGGTTTTTAGCATATGAGATTAATTTCTTTCTAAAGAAATATCAAAATTACTTTTCATCAGTCAAAGTAATAATTGGGGTAAAAAAATAAAATAAAGGTGAAGGGGGGGATATTTTTAGCAAGGTAATAATTATTGGTTTTGATAATATTTTATAATTAATAATATAATGTTGCAAATAAAAATATAAACTAAGGGAAAAAAGTGGAGAAAAAAATAGTGGGATGATCGCCAATAGAAAATCATTAATAAAAGATATTGATAATAAATTTAATTAATAATAAGGTGATAACAATATTTTTGAAGGGTTGCAAAGGAGAGAATAAAGAAAATAGACCACTTTCAAAAAAATGGTCTAAGGAGTTTTATTTGTAATAAAGATAGATTCAAAAAGGATTAAACTAAAGTTGCTACTTTGTGAAGCAATCTTACTAATTGACTAACATAACTCATTTCATTGTCATACCAAGACATTAATTTAATAAATTTAGGTTTTTCTTTGAGGACTTGCAAAGTGTGAGAATCATATAAAGAACCATAACTTGTTCCAATAACATCTGAGGAAACAATAGGATCTGTAACGTAGGCTAGGGTTTCATTAGCAGCTTTTTTGAAAGCTTCATTGATGGCTTCTGGAGTAGCTTCTTGAGTCAGTTCTGCGGTAAGGTCAACTAAAGAGCCTATAATTGTAGGAACTCTAATTGCTGTACCATCCAGTTTTCCTTTTAATTCAGGAATAACTAAACTAATAGCTTTGGCAGCTCCAGTAGAACTTGGCACCATATTAAAGGCTGCAGCTCTACCGCGACGTGTCCAAATGCCTTTGGGATGGTTTTGATCAATTAAACTTTGGTCACTGGTGTAACTATGAACGGTAGTCATAAAAGCTTGGTTGATGCCGAAGTTGTCATTTAAGACTTTAACAACGGGCGCCAAACAGTTAGTAGTGCAAGAAGCCCCGCTTACAATGGCATCTTCTTTAGTAAGTATTTGGTCATTAACATTGTAAACAACTGTTTTTACATCCCCAGTAGCAGGAGCACTAATTAACACTTTTTTAGCTCCAGCTTCTAAATGAAGAGCTGCTTTTTCTTTGCTAGTAAAAAAACCTGTACATTCTAAAACAATATCTACTCCTAGTTTTTTCCAAGGTAAATCTTGAGGATTTTTTTCTTGAAACACAGGAATTTTTTGTCCTTCAACTACTAAATAGTTGTCTTCAAAACTAACAGCGTCTAATTTGTAAGGTTTTTGAATGCTGTCGTATTTTAATAAATAAGAAATAGTTTCTAAAGTTGCTAAATCATTGATAGCTACTACTTCAAATTTAGGATTTCCAAAAACAAGACGAAAGGCTAATTTACCGATACGCCCAAAACCATTAATTGCTACTTTAACTTTCATAATTAATTAAACCTCTTTTTCTTTTTTTATCCTTTTTTAATGTAAATGATGGATCTATTTGTTGGTTGTGTGGATTGTTTTATTTTGTGATGTTTGTAATATTTAGTAATTCGAAGAATAATAATGATCAAAAAATAAAATAAAAATAGGGGAGTTGTGATTACAGTTTCTCCATACATGCAAGCCCTGGCATTGGTTTTCCTTCTAAAAATTCTAAAAAAGCGCCTCCACCCGTAGAAATATGGCTTAAATTTTGATCTAGACCGAATTTAAAGACTGCAGCAGCGCTATCGCCACCACCAATAATGGTAGTTGTATTGGGCGAAAGATTGCTTATTGTTTGGGCAATAGCTTTGGTTCCTTTAGAAAATTGTTCAAATTCAAACACTCCTACAGGACCATTCCAAACAACTGTTTGAGCCGTTTGTAAATGCGTTTTGAAAAGTTCAATTGTTTGAGGTCCGATATCAAGTCCCATTACATCATCAGAAATATTATCATAACTATAAACAGCTGCTTGTGTTGTTGGCGAAAATTCTTTGCCACAAACAAAATCTTTAGGTAAAACGATTTTTTTGCCTTCTGGAGAAACTAATAATTCTTTTACTAAAGGGATTTTGTCTGCTTCTAACAAGCTAGTTCCTATGTTAAAACCTTTGGCTTTAAGACAAGTATAGCTCATTCCTCCACCTATCAAAAGAACATCAACTTTTTGCAAAAGACTACGAATAACTCCAATTTTGTCAGATACTTTGGAGCCACCCAAAACAGCAACCAAAGGTCTTTGAGGAGTTTGGACAATTTTTTTGAGAAAAGACATTTCTTTTTCGACCAAAAAACCAAAGCATTTTTCTTTGATATATGTTGCAATGCCTACATTAGAAGCGTGGGTGCGATGGCATGTACCAAAAGCATCATTGACAAAAACATCACCTAAAGATGCCCAATATTTGCCTAATTCGGGGTCGTTTTTACTTTCTTTTTTGAAAGGAACATCTTCAAAACGAGTATTTTGGACTACTAAAACATCCCCTGGAAGCATCTGGCCAACAGCTTGATTTAAGGTGTTGCCTTGGGTTTCTGGAACAAACTTTAATTTTTGTTGCAAATAAAAAGCAATTTTTTCAGCTACCACTTGCAAGCTAAAATGGGCTTTATCAGCTTCAGTTTTAACGCGTCCCAAATGAGAAAAAATAATAACTTTAGCTTTTTGCTGAACTAAATATTTTAAAGTAGGCAAAATAGCCTTAATTCTGTTGTCATCTGTGATAACGCTGTTTTCTAAAGGAACATTTAGGTCTGCTCGCAATAAAACTTTTTTATTTGTAATATTCATATTAGTTAAGGATTTTGTCATGCATTTATGCCTTTCACTTAGGAAATATTAATTATTTTTAAGTTATTTTTAATCTAAATTAGTAAATAGTTTGTTTGAATGGTTAATTTTATTTTTTTGTTGTTTTATTTTATTTATTTTATCCATCGTTTAGAGGAATAATGATTTTTAAATATTGGTATTATTTTATCGTTTATGTTTTTTAATTTTTTCAATTGTTGATTCTGGCAATTCGTCTTTAATGGCATTTAATTCTTCTAAGTATTGGTCAAGTTCGCCTTCTATAAGGTTGTATTTGCGATTGGTAAAAGCTCCTATTACAAAAGTTAAAAACATTTCGCCTCCCATTAACCGTTGCTTTTCAAAATCATCAATTCTTTCAACAATAAATTGAATTTCTAAAGAAAACTGTTCTTTTAGTTTAAAATTATCGCATTCAGTTAACCTAATTTTAATATCTTTAATTAACCACCTAATAAAACAACGTTTAGTTTCAATTTTTTTGCCTTTAAAATAACTGCGCAAGGCTAAAATACCCACAACAATAGGTACAAGTGTTTTAATTGCTAATAACACAATAACTATGGTATTGTTGGTGTTCATATTTGTATTAGAACTTGCCATATTTTGGACCTTTCTTCTCTAAAATGTAAAAAAGAAATTTTTTATAATTGTAGCTATATTTTCTTAAGGGAAAGATTTAAAATTGGGAAATATTGATATTCAATAATTAAGTTTTGTTGATTGAACCAAAAAGAGCTAATTTATGTCTCATTAATTCTTTAATAGCTAAAAAGCCGGGATTTAATAACTTACGCGGATCAAAGCCTTTGTCTGTTAAATCTTTTTTTTCTTCAATGTATTGTCTAGTAGCTTGGGCAAAAACTAATTGAAATTCGGTGTTGACGTTGATTTTTACTACTCCCAAAGAAATAGCTTTTTTAATCATGTCTTCAGGAATACCAGTGCCGCCGTGCAGTACTAGGGGCGTTTGTTTGTTGGTAAGTTCTCTAATTTTGGCAAAAACACTAAAATCAAGTCCTGTCCAATTATCAGGATATTTACCGTGCACATTACCAATTCCAGCAGCAAGCATATCAACACCTAAATCAGCAATTTGTTTGCATTCTTGAGGATCTGCAATTTCTCCTTGACCAATAATGCCGTCTTCTTCGCCGCCGATGCCCCCAACTTCTGCTTCTATTAAAAGTCCTTTTTGGTGACATATCTCGGTGATTTCTTTGGTTTTACTTAAGTTTTGGGCAAAATCATAATGACTGCCATCAAACATAACAGAAGTGAATCCTGCCTCCATTGCTTGTTTGACACCTTCATAAGAACCGTGATCTAAATGCAAAATAACAGGGACAGAAACCTTATAAAAGGCGTCTAGTTCTCTTACCATTGCAACGACTGTTTTAAGCCCTCCCATATATTTCGCAGCTCCTTCGGATACTCCTAAAATAACAGGTGATTTTAGTTCTTCGGCAGTTTGTAAAGCAGCTTTGATCCATTCTAAATTATTAATATTTACTTGAGCTATAGCGTATTCTTGTTGATGTGCTTTTAAAAGAACATTTTTATCGGAAGTTAACATTTAACTTAATCCTTTCTTTGGTTTTAGATTTGCATCTAAATTGTAATTAATGAGGTTTGTTAATTGGCTTTTGGACTAAAAAATAATTTAGGATTTTGGGTAGTTTTGCAAGTATAAGTGCAAAAAACAAAATATATTATTGTTGGTCAAAAGGAATGCAAATTAACAGTTTTAAAATCACAAAACAGAGAAAAAAATATAAAAATTATAAAAGTAAGTAAAAATGCATGCTGTTTTAAAATCAAAATCCAAAAGAAAAAATTAAACTAAATGATGTAGTTTT
>NZ_BBIY01000030.1:0-18747 GCF_000744065.1 'Chrysanthemum coronarium' phytoplasma | reverse complement strand
TAAATCTTTTCTTTTATCTTTTTAATTATATATATTAATTTATATTATCTTTTTGGTAGCTTAATAATTTATACTTATAATTAATATTAACTACCTTTTTTAAAAGAAAGGAGTCTGTTTTTTACATTAACAAAATTAACAAGACTTCTAAAAAAAGACCAAATATAAACTTTAATTCCTTTTTAATGCTTATAATTATAAATATATTAATACTATTACTTAACATTAATTCTTATTTTATTAAAGCACATTCAACATTTAAATTAAACTATCAAATCAAAAGTACTTTTAAAATAAAAGTAAAAAAAGAGACTCTAAATAATACAATTCATAACATTAAAGTAAAAAACACTAATAAAGCTCTTATCTTTATACATAAAAATATTTATCCTAATTATTACAAAAAAGTCTCATTTCACAAAACAATTAATCAAAACAAAGGCGAATTAATGTCTAAGTCAATTCTTAATTGTCCCCAAAATATTATATTTATCTATCATGATGGAAAAATGCCATTTATTAAAGATAAAACACACACCTTAGAAGCAATCATAAACATGAAAAATAAATACAATAATTTATATATTTTTTACTATGAACCAACTTTAATCCAAAAATATCTCTATCCTAAAAAAACAAC
Organism: 'Chrysanthemum coronarium' phytoplasma; assembly: GCF_000744065.1. Lineage (NCBI taxonomy): Bacteria > Bacillati > Mycoplasmatota > Mollicutes > Acholeplasmatales > Acholeplasmataceae > Candidatus Phytoplasma > 'Chrysanthemum coronarium' phytoplasma. Next base: position 18,107 of record NZ_BBIY01000030.1, on the reverse strand, counting down.
TTGGTATAAACCTTATCGTAAGAAATAATTATTTCCATATTTAAAATAAATTAATAAACTATTTAAAAAATAAAAATAATATAAATAATGAAAGAAACTATCCTTCAGGATAGTTTTTTTGTTTTTAAGATCTAAATATAAAAGCTAAGTATTCTTTTTTACATCCCAAATTAATTTGGTTTATGTTATGATAAAGGTAAATGATAAAATAATTTAGAACTTATTTCTTTGAAAAACCAAAATAATATAACATTACAAAAAAAATTAATAATAAACTACAATTAAGTGTTTTTATATTGTTTAATCAATATTTAGATTGAAGGAAAAATTTTATGTCATCATATTATAATAGATTTTTGGCTTTATTCTTAAAACGCAATAAAACATTATCAAGCGATTTTTTCTCTCCTTTTTTATCCCAATTAACAAATAATATCACAAACCTAAAAAACATCCAAGAAAAAAACAAAACCCCAAACATTATTACAAACAACCAAAACAAACAATTAAATCAAAGACTACAAACCCTAAATAACAAACACAATAACCAAACAAAACAATTACAAGAAAAATACCATCACATATTATTAAACATTTACGCACAAATAGAAAAACTGCAAACCCATAAAAAAACAATCCTCCAAAAATACAACTCACAACAACAAAAAACCGAAACTCTTTTAACCCAAGAACTTATTTATCAAAAAAACAAAAACAACGATAAAAACCTCCAATTAAAAGAAATCTTACAAAAAGAACTCAAGGAAATTACTAAAAAAAACAATCACAAAGAAACTACTCTTATAACTAATCTCAACAACAAAAATAACAACATTAATAATTTATTAATTCAAATTGAAAAAGACAAACAAAAATTAGAACTCAAAAACCAAAAACAAAACCAAGAATCCAAACAAAACTTTTATACTACTGATTTTAACCTCAATCAAAAAAACACCAATTTATTAAAACAACTAGAAACAACTCTTAATTTACAAGAAAAAGACAAAGGCAAATCAATTTGCATCTTAGAACAAATAAAGACTACAAAAGAACAAACTTATCAAAAAACCATTACCAAAACTCACAAACTATACCAAAATAAACTAAGTATAAACGACAAAAAACTAGACACCATCAAAGATGCTTACCAACAAGAAAAGACTATCATCCAAGCACAAATACAAGCTTTTTTTCTCCAAATAAGACCTTTTCCTTTTATAAATATACCAATTCTTTCCAATTACCAAATTGAAGCATCCAAAAAAGCTCTTTTTTACAAACAACAAACAAACTGCCTTTCTTACCAAAACCAAAAATCTTTATGGAGCCAACAATATAACCTCATCAATCTTTTACACCAACAAGCAATTAATATGTGGCATTTAGAACACCACAAACAAAACAAATACAAACACATCTACCAACAAACCTTAGAAAAAATTTATCATCTCATCCACCAAAAAACAAATTATTTATTCTCCAAAAAAATAAACGGTATCAAAGAACAAATAAAAACAGTCCTTAACTTACATCTCCAAGAAACAGCTATCTTTGATAATCAAAAAGACTATCAAGAAACTTTCTTTGCTTATCAAAAAACTCTTTTAGCCTTACAACGTAAACAAAACAATTACCAAATAGATTATCATTATCATTTCTTTGCAAAAAAACAAGAATTTGACCTTAAAACTAAAAGTATTGCCCTACAACTAAAATTAGAAAAAACCAAAATCCAACATTATTATTTAGAACAAATAACTACTTTAAAAAAAGAAATTAACAACTTCCAAACACAATTAACACTTAATAAAATATTTCAAAAAGATGATTTTCTAACCTTCAAACTTACCCAAGAAAAAGAAAAACATCTCTTTTTACAAGACATCACCTTAATGAAAAAAGACATCTATTTATTATTACAAACCCAAAATATAGAACTTTTACAAACTTTAAATAATTTACTCAACAGTTATCCATCTTGGCAAAAAGAAAGCACATTATTAGAACAAACTTTACAACAAATCCAATTACAAATTAATACTTTTACAAGTAATTATCAAACTAAAACTTGTCTTATCGAACAAATAATCTTAGACCAAATAAAAACTATAATTGAAACTAACTTATTTCCTATCATTCAAAAACAATTTAATCAAACAGTTAATCTTTTACAAAAAAAACACCAATTAAACCAAACTACCCTACAAAATGAAATTAATCTTAACGAACAAATAATAGCTTTTTATGACAAACAATTAACCTTTCTTAATCAAAAAATACACACTGACAAAAAGAAAGGAATACAAGGGTTTTTTCACAAATACAAACAAAAAGGAACTGACCTATATCCCCTTTTATACCAAATCAAAACCCACAAAGAACGTTATGAAAAAATTATCAAAAACCTCACCACAAAAAAAGATAAAGCAACCAAAAAACACCAACATATTTTAGAAAAAACAACTAACAAACACCAAAAAAAAATCAACAAAACCAAACTTAAAATAACCAAACTTTTAACTTTATGGCACTATTTAAAACCTGCCTCCAAAAACATTGCTCTTACTCCTTTAATCAATTTCAAAATATCAAACAAATCTTTTTTCAATGCTTGCCAAAAAACAATCACAAATGTTATCCAAGATATTTTATTCTATAATAATTATCAAAAAAACATTTATCAATGTTTAAATGCTTTACTCCAAGAACAAATAAGAAAAGAACAAAAATTAATTCAAAAAACTACAAATACCACTAACACAACTAAACACCTTAACAAAGTTTTTTACAACCAAAATGAATTAATAAAAAATGTTATTCATGTTTCTTTGGAAAAAACATTTAAACAAAATCAAATATCTTTATTACAAGAAATTACTAAAACAATTAAATCCAAAGAAAAAAGTTTAACCCAAACAACTAATTTAATGAAAGAAAAATTAGGATTATTAAACGAAAATCTAAGTGATGCTCTTATCAATCTTAATTTATCATGGCAACAAACACAAAAAGAATTAAGCCAAAAACTATCAAACCTCAAAAAAGAAGCTCTCCTCAATTTTGAAAAAAAAGACAAATTATTTTTCGAACATAAAAAAATAGCGATCAAACAAAAAAACAACCAAATATTTAAACATTTCACCAAACAAAAAGAAAAAATATCCCAATCATTTACTCACAAACAAAAAGCTAATCACAAAAAAATAACCAAAATAGAAAAACAAATCAAAAAAACCAAAAAAAACTTACTTACTAAAATCAAACTAACTAATTTCCAAACCAAACTCAAAAATATATTTTTAAAATGGTCTTTTTTTTGGCAAAAACAAAAAGGAAAATTCAAAATAAAACATCACCAAAAACAAATTACCAAACAAATCAAAAAAACTATTGCCTTTGATAAACAAATTTCTTAAAGCAAAAAAATATTGATATTATAAAATATTATAAAATGAAATTATAATTTATAAATAAATATAATAACAAATTTCTTAAAAAATATAGGAATAAAAGAGTTTACCAAAACCACCCAAAAAAATCATTTATTACAACAATATTTAAAATCTATTTGCATTTTTATTTTTTTTAGTGTATAATTAAAGTAATTATTATTTTGTGATAAATATTAATTTCTTAAAAAAACATTTTAAATAATAATCTATCAAAACAATAATAATTAAGGATTAAGGCAAAAAGTAAATTTTTCACAAAATGAAGCAAAAAACTAAGAAAGGAGGCAAAAATGACATCCTCAAACCAAGTTTTAATTGAAATTAAAAACTTATCCAAAAACTTTTCTATCAAAAAAAACTTTTTAAAACCAGATACCTTACTAAAAGCCAACCAAAATATTAATTTATCCATTTTCAAAGGCGAAACATTAGCCGTAGTTGGAGGCTCTGGTTCAGGAAAATCAACTTTAGGACAAGTTCTTCTACAACTTGTAAAACCTACTTCAGGCAATGTTTTTTATCACAAAGAAACAATCCCCAAAACCAAGGAAACACAGACAAAAGACATTGAAGAAATTGATTTAACTACTTTAAGTAATAAAGAAAAGCGCTTTTTAAGAAAAGATTTACAAATTATTTTCCAAGATCCTTTTTCTTCTCTTAACACTCATCTCAAAATATCAGATATCATTGGCGAAGGACTTTTAATCCAAAAAATGACAAAAGGCAAAAAAGACCCCAAATATCAAACAATGATTCTAGCTATCATGAAAAAATGTGGCATTGATACTTCTCTTTATGACCGTTATCCTCATCAACTTTCAGGGGGACAAAGACAAAGAATTGCAATTGCAAGATCTTTAATTATTAAACCTAAATTTGTTGTTTGCGATGAAATAGTATCAGCATTAGATGTATCAATTCAAGCCCAAATTTTAAACCTTTTAAATGATTTAAAAAAAGATTACCAACTAACTTTCTTGTTTATTACTCATGATTTAGGAGTTGCTCGTTTTTTAAGTGACCGCATTTGTGTAATGCATTTAGGAAAAGTAATTGAAATAGCACCTTCAGAAAGCCTTTTTAAAAAACCTTATCATCCCTACACCAAACAACTTCTAAATGCTATCCCTAAATTAAAAACTCAAAATAAAGCTTTAGAAGAAATGCCAATCACCTACGAAACTAACAAATTTAGATTTTTATTTCACACTCAAAAACAAGACCTAGATTGGTATCAAGTAGCCCCTAATCATTTTATTTCTTGCACTTTAAAAAATAAAGCTACTAAAGTATAAAGGAGTAAAATATGAGTTTATTAAAAGTTAGCAATCTACATACTTATTTTGAAACCCAAAAAGGTCTAATCAAAGCAGTTCGTGGTGTTTCTTTTGAAGTCCAAAAAGGCAAAACTTTAGGAATAGTTGGAGAATCTGGTAGCGGCAAAAGCCAAACTGCAATTTCTATTCTCAAATTATTTGAAAAAAACCAAAAAATTTACCAAGGCGAAATTACTTTTGAAAATCGTATTATTTCTCAATTTAATGAAAAAGAAATGCAAAAAATCAGAGGAAACGAAGTTGCTATGATTTTTCAAGATGCCATTTCTAGCCTTAACCCTGTTTTTAAAATCAAAAATCAAATTATAGAAGTTCTAATGCTCCATCAAAAACTTGATTACACCCAAGCTTATCAAAAAACTCTTGATATTTTGGAAAAAGTCCAAATTCCTAACGCTCAAAGAGTAATGAATTCATATCCTCATCAACTTTCAGGGGGGATGTGTCAAAGAATAATGATTGCTATGGCATTAGTTTGTAAACCTAAACTTTTAATTGCTGACGAAGCAACTACTGCCCTAGATGTAATTGTCCAAAAAGAAATTCTTAATTTAATTGCTTGTCTACAACAAGAACAAAACACTGCTGTTTTATTTATCACCCATGATTTAGGAGTAGTTTCTCAAGTAGCCGATGATATTATTGTCATGTATCAAGGACAAATTGTAGAAAGTGCTAAAACATCCCAAATATTAAAAAATCCAAAAAACCCCTACACTAAAAGTTTACTTAATAATTTTTTAAAAACTGGACTTGGTTATCATAATGTTTAGTTTGTTAAAAAAATAGTGAATCAACAATAATATCTCCTAAATATTTATTAATATTATTTGTTACTAAATATTATTTTTATTTCCCCACACTTCATCCATATTTTGAATTCTTATTTCTTTTACAAAAATAAAAAAATACTTATTTTACCGCAAAAATTAAATAATTGCAATATAAAAAAATCAAAAAGAAGAATATAGGAGTAAAATGGGCATTAGACAACTATTACAAAAATATAAAAAATATTTAATTATTAGTAGAACATTTTTTTACTTAGTATAATAAGTTTTGCAACCTACAAAATATTTTTTCAAAAACAACCCCCAAGAAATGATTTTATAGTTATAATTCCTAACTATGTTAACGGATTTGATCCAGGACAAAAAGCACACACTTCCAACGCACAAGGAGGCAGATTATTTTGTTGTATTCACTCTGCTTTAATTTCTACAAATGAAAATGGCGATGTTTTGCCTCAAGTAGCTACATCATGGGATAAAGTGGAAAATGAAGATGCCATTATTTTTACTCTAAGAAATGATGTTTTATTTCACAACGGTAAAAAATTAACTGCACAAGATGGCAAATTTTCTTTTGAACGAGCCAAAGGAAAAGGAAATGATGAATACGCAAACATAAATTCAGTTGACATATTAGACGAAGGCACAAAAGTAAAAATAAATCTTAAATCACTTCCTGCTTTTGTCTATGAACCTATCGCTAGAAGCAGAATACTTGATAAAGATGCTGTAGAACAAAATGAATTAGAAGGACTTAAGGTTGGTTCAGGTCCTTATCAATTAGTTTCATTGGATTCTTCTGAAAAAGTAATAAATTTAAAACTTTTTGATAAATATTTTGACAAAGAAAAAATAAAAAACAGCCAAAAAGAAATCGTTTTTAAAACCATTTCTAATCAGGATACAGCTTTATTACAGTTAAGCGCAGGGACTGTGGATGCTGTCCTAAACTTTCCAGTAAATAAAGTAGCCGATGCAAAAAACAAAAAGATATTACAGTTGTTGAAAATGCCGCTGTTAAATGTAGTTATTTAATGATGAATAATCAAAAAGTTGAACTTGAAAAAAGAAAATTAATTGCTCAAGCTTTAGATATTTAAAAAATAATTACTCAACTGGAATTACCAGTTAAACCTTTAAAAACTTTTATCCCCGAAGGAGAAAAAGGTCATAATCCAAATATTTCATATGCTTATAATACAAACACACAAGAAGTTAAAAACCAAATTAGCCAACTTCCAAATAAACAAATTAAATTCGGGTTTTCTGCTAAGGAAACTCCAGAAGTAGCAAACAAAATAAAAGAACAACTACAAGAAGTAGGTTTTGAAGTAACATTAGACATACCAGAATTTAATACATTCAAAACAAATTTAAAAAAGGAGATTATGACATTTTGTTGATGAGTGATATGCATGAAATGGCATACGGTCATAAAGTTTTAACAGATTATATGACACCAAAAAACGAGGGGGATTCTACCCAAGGAACTTGGGCTCATATTTCAGGAGACCAAACACTAAAAGATCTTTTAGAACAATCTCAAACAAATATAGATTTAGGTATTTACGTACAAAAAATTCAACAAATTCAAACTCATTTAGACCAAAAGAAATATGTTGTTCCTTTTTATCAACAAAACATATATTTCTTAACAAGCAAAAAAGTCCAAGGTCTTAAATGTGATCTTTTCACAAGAACTGATTTTACAAAAGTTCAATTAAGTAAATAAAAAAAAATATTCAATAAATAATAAATAGATTTATAATTAAATAATTAGGAAAATAAAAACAAAGCAAAATGAATGAAAAAAATAAAAATATATATATAAGTGTTGGAGCTTTAACAGTTATAATTTTAATCATTTTGTGGTGGCAGTTATTCCCAAGCAAAAAACATGAAGACGATAAAGACACAATTAAAATAGCTGTTATATCAGATATCCAAGGATTTGATATTACTTCTCCAGAAAACACTTTTTCTACTTATTCTAATAGATATTTACGTTTAGTTCATGACACTTTATTAGAAGAAAAAGAAGGTAAAATCATAAGTAAATTAGCTAAATTAGTTGAAAGTGATGCAAATCAAAACCAAGACAAAACTTTATTAAAGTTTGAACTTAGAGATGATATTTTATTTCACAATTGCGAAAATATAACAACTGATGATGTTATATTTACAATCGAAAGAGGACACAAAAATAAACATCCTCAGTTTGAAGAAATCAAAGCAATCAAAAGAATAAACAACATAAAATTTGAAATCGAATTAAAAGAAAAAACACCTTATTGGCACTTTACTTTTTGTAATTTTATCAGAATCCTAAATAAAAAAGCTGTAGAAGAAAACGAAGAAAAAGGATTACAAATTGGCACTGGACCTTATAAATTAGTTGAATATAAATCAAATGATGAAATCAAAATGGAAAAATTTAATAATTATTACAATAAAGACACAATTAAAGACAGTCCTAAAACAATCATTTTCAAAATTAATAAAAATAATGATACTAATTTACAACAAGTAGAAAATGGTTCTTTAGACGCTTGTCTGGATTATCCATCTCATAAAATTCAAATTATAAAAGATAAATTAAGCCATAGTGTTGAAGTAGTTGAAAATAAAGATGTTTCAGCTAGATATTTATACATTAATAAAGCTAAAACCTCTCTAGAAACAAGAGAAGCTATTTCTTGGTCGTTAAATATTGAAAAAATAATATCTGATTTGGAAATCCCTGCTCAAAAATTAAAAACTTTTTTGCCAGAAACCTTGAAAGGATTCGATAACGAATTAGATGCTTATCCAACAAACTTTTTACAAGCTAAAAAATATGTCCAAAAACTAGATAAAACTGCTAAAAAACTTAAAATAGGATGCAGTACAAAATCTGAGTATCTTTTTGAACATAAAATAATAGAACAACTAAGAAAAGTTGGTTTTATAATAGAATTTGCTCCTATGGATTTTAAAGCTTTATTAACAGAAGCCAAAAAAGATAACTCTTCTTACAATATGATTTTTTTAGGTGAAAACTATGAATCAAAATGGGGGCATAAAGTTTTACGTGATTATTTTTTAACTAACAACAATCCCAATAATTTTTGTCATATTGATAATGATGATAAAAGCCATATAGAAAATAAATTATTACAAGTTGAAAAAGAAACAAGTGAAGAAAAATATACTAATTTATTAAAAGAAATAAGCCAATATATACATAAAGAATTTTATGTTATTCCTTTATATAGTTATCCTAATTATGTAATTACTTCCAAAAATATCAAACAAGGCTTTAAATCAGATCTTTTCTCACATTTTGATTTTACAAAAATCATAAAAAAATAATGGGTTTTGATTAATACATTTATAAAAAAAATTTAATATTAAAAAAATGGTTAATTTCGTTATAGAAAACAAATATGTTTTTTAATACATCAATTAAAATTAACCTATAATTTTTTATATTATTTAAATCACCCAATAAAAATTCATAAATGAAATATTCTAAATTTTTGAGGTAAATTTCGTTGATAAAATATATTTTTAAAAAAAGTTTATACACTATAACATTATTTATAACAGTCATATTTATCAGTTTTTTTACTATGAAAGTGATACCAGGTGATCCTGTTGATGCTATGTTTGAAAAAGGACTTACTCCTGAACTAAGAAAATTAAAGGAAAAGGAATTAGGATTAGATAAACCTTTAAAAACTCAATTTATAAATTATTTCAAAAATATTTTTATAGGAGATTTTGGAAAATCTTATTATGGCACAAAAGAGCCAGTTTTCAACCTTTTTACAAAAGCTTTTACTAATACCTTTAAATTGGCTTTTTTAAGTTGTTTTTTTGGTTCTTTATTAGGGATTTTTTTAGGAGCATTATCAGCTTTTTATGAAGGGTCCAAAAAAAGCTTTATACTAGATTTTTATTCTATTATCATCATTTCTTCTCCTATTTTTATCATTGGCATCTTATTGCAACTTACATTAGGCCATTATTTAAGATTATTCCCAGTAGCTGATTTTGACACTCCTAAACATGTGGTTTTGCCTATTTTAACTCTTTCTTTATTAATATCGGGTTCTGTTTTTAAAACTACTAAAACAAGCATGGAAGAATGTTTGTCACAACCATATATCAAAACGGCCTATTCTAAAGGATTGTCTAAAAAAAATATTATTTTTAAGCACGCTTTAAAAAATGCTTTAATTCCTGTTGTAGCACACATCGGTTTACTTCTAAGTTTTTTAATCGGTGGTTCTATTATTACAGAAAATATTTTCGAAATAAAAGGGGTAGGTGTTTTAATAAAACATGCATTTGATAATAGAAATTATCCTGTTATTCAATGTTGTATTATTTTACTTGCTTTATTTATAGCTATTTGGAATTTATTTCTAGACTTAGTGTATGTTTGGTTAGATCCCAAAATTAAACAAAAGGGATAAATATGCAAAAAGGATACAATCATTTATTATGAAAAAAAACTTTAAACCATTTCTTTTTTTCCAAAAAAAATTAAAATATTGGGCAAAAAATAAAAATATTTTATTTGGTTCTTTATTTTTAACTATTTTATTTTTAGCTGTTTATTTAATTCCTTTTACTCCTTTATATAAAAATCCTGATGCATCATCTCATTATAAACGTTTACAAAGCATTAGTTTAAAACATCTCATGGGAACAGATTCTACTGGACATGATTTATTTAATAGAATGTTAGAAGGAACTAAAAAATCTTTAACTATAGGTTTTTGTTCTATTATGATGGCTAGTATAATAGGAACGTTATTAGGAATTATTTCAGGTTATTTCAAAAATATTTTTGATAATATCATTAATTTTATATGTGATATTTTAGTGGTTTTTCCCGATGTTATTTTAGCTATTTTAATTATGTTTTTTTTGAAAGAAAACAAAAAATTATCATTAATAATTGCTCTAAGTATTTCTAATGCTCCTACTTTTATTCGAATCATAAGAGCAAATACCATGAAAATTAGGCAAAAAGGTTTTATAAAAGCTTCTAAAGCTTTAGGATCAAATGAATTTTGTATAATTTTCAAACATGTTTTGCCTCATCTATGGTCTATTATTATCACAAGAATAACAATAGGTATGGCAACAGTTATTTTAACAATATCGGGGTTAAGTTTTGTTGGATTAGGTCTCGATCCTACAATTCCTGAATGGGGCAATATTTTAAATGATAGTAGAAGTGATATTAGATTCTATCCTCATTTATTTTTTGGACCTTTTATCATTATTTTATTAACTAGTTTATCTTTTAATTTAATAGGTAAAGGTTTGATCCAAATTTTTAATCCAAAAGATGCAAATTAGAAAATAAAATATTTGCAAACTTACACACCATTAAAATCGCAATAAACAAAATAATAATTTATTAAAAATTAAAGTTTGATTTATAGTTAAATCAAACTATTTTTTTCAACTTTAATAAAAAAACAAAGCTTTTTTCAAAAATTAACCTCTCATAAACCCATCGCAAAAAACATTTGTTTACAAATAATATAAATAACTAAGGAATCCTTATATGTCAATTAATTATCAAAAATTAGAACAAAGATTTGAAAAAATTGGTCGTTTAGAAAATATTATCAATATATTAAACTGGGATATGGCTTGCAACATTAAAAAGGGCTCCCAAGAAAGCCGCACTTTAGAAATCATAGATTTAACCCAAATTATAAAAAAACTATTAACTTCACAAGAAACTAAAAATTTGCTTTTACAAGCACAACAAGAAAAAGAAACTCTCAATTCTTGGCAACAAGCTAATCTACGAGAAATAACATCCAAAATACAATCCGAAGAAATAATCCCTGAAGAACTACAAAATAATTTAATTTTAGCAACTACCAAATCAGAGCTAATGTGGAGACAAGCCAAAAAAAATAATGATTATAACAGCTTCAAACCTTATTTTCAAAAAGTACTCAATTGCATCAAAGAAGTAGCAAATCTCAGATCCCAAAAATTAGGCGTATCTTTGTATGATGCTCTCATCGATCAATATGACCCTGGAATGACTACTACCAAAATAAAACAAATATTTAACGTCATCAAAGAAAAATTACCACCTTTAATGAAAACTATTTTGCAAAAACAAGAAAAAGAAAAACACCTTTACAAAGATATTGCAATGACTTTAGAAAACCAAAAAAAATTAAATCAAATCATTATGCCCAAAATAGGATTTGATTGCAATTATGGTCGCCTAGATGAATCCATCCACCCTTTTTGTGGAGGCACTCCTTATGATGTTCGCCTTACTTCCAATTATAATACAAACAATTTTTTAGATAGTTTTTTAGCGACTATACACGAAGTAGGACACGGTTTATACGCCCAAAATTTACCCCAACAATACAAAAATCAACCAGTAGGCACTCCACGAAGCTTTTCTTTTGATGAAAGCCAATCTTTATTAATGGAAAAACAAGTTGCTAAATCTCAAGAATTTTTAACTTACTTAGTAGATATTTTAAAAACAGAATTAAATTTTTACAATCCTTCATTAACTCCACAAAATTTATTTAAACAAGCCAACCAAGTAAAACCTGATTTTGTTCGTATTTATGCTGATGAAGTAACTTATCCTTTCCATGTTATTTTTCGTTTTGAAATTGAAGAATTATTGATTTCTGATCAGTTGTCTTTGGATGATTTACCTCACTTTTGGAATTGCAAAATGAAAGAATATCTAGGAATTACCCCACCCAACGTAGGTCTTGGATGCTTGCAAGATATTCACTGGCCTCAAGGAAGTTTTGGTTATTTCCCTAGCTATTTAAATGGATCTATTTTAGCATCCATGATAATGAAAAACGTTCAAAAAGCAAATCCTAATATTAAAGAGGGCTTTAAAACAGGCAAATTTGAAACTTTAAATCAATATTTAGATCAAAAAATAAGAAACTGGGGTTCTTTTTATATCAACCAAGAATTTGTGTTAAAAGCAACAGGCATGCCCCAAATTAACCCTGAAACCTTTTTACAATATTTAGAAAATAAATATTTGAATAATTAATTTAAGAATATAAAAAAAGACTCTTTCAAGAAGAGTCTTTTTTGTTTTTTAATATCATCTACATTTATGGCATTTACAATGACAAAATCTTTTTTTAATTTCTACAAACAACAAAGGCAACAAAGATAGTAATAAAATGATTACAAAATCTTTTGTTGTTAAAGAAATTAATTGAAATAAATCTCTTAAAAAAGGGACAAAAATTATGATTAATTGCAAAAATACACTAATGGCAAACGCTTTAATCAAAAAGGAATTTATTTTTAACTTAAAAACAGAAGTGCAAAAACTTCGCAAATTCCATACATGAATCAATTGTGAAAACGCCAAAACCATAAAAGCAAAAGTTTGAGCATATCTTATTTTATCACTATCATGATTATAATATCCTATTAAAGAAGCCACAAAAGCCAAAAGACCAATTAAAAATCCTTCCAAAATAATTTTTTGATAAGTTTTTTTATTTAGCAAACTTCCTTTAGGATTATAAGTTTTTGGCGACATAGAATTTGTTTCTTGTGGTTCGATTCCCAAAGCTATTGCTGGCAATGAATCAGTAACTAAATTAATCCAAAGAATTTGTAAAGCAGTCAAAATTTTAAAATCACACCCAAAAAAGAAAATTCCTAAAAAATTACCAAGCAAAATCAAAATAATTTCACCAACATTACAACTCAAAAGAAAAACTAAACTTTTTTTAATATTATTAAAAATATTTCGCCCTTCTTCTAAAGCATTCGTAATAGTATCAAAATTATCATCTGTTAAAATCATATCTGATGCCATTTTACAAACATCAGTACCTGCAATTCCCATAGCAATTCCCACATTGGCTTGTTTAATGCTTAAAGCATCATTTATGCCATCTCCTGTCATTGCCACCACAAAACCTTTTTTTTGCCAAGCTTTCACAATTTTTAATTTATGATGAGGATTAGTTCTTGCATAAACTTTAATTTGCAATAATTTTTCCAAAAATTCTTCCTCTGGCATTTGAGCTAATTCATCTCCTGTAATGGCTAAATCTTGAGGTTGGGATAAAATATTTAATTTTTTGGCAATCACAAAAGCAGTTTTTAAATGGTCCCCTGTAATCATAATCGGAGTGACGCGTGCTTGATTGCATTTAAAAATGGATTGCATAACTTCTTTTCGAATGGGATCTTCCATCGCCACTGCCCCTAAAAAAATAAGATCTTGTTCAAAAATATCAGGATTGTTTTTAAGATTCGGCTCTAAATCAAGAGAAAATACACGATAAGCAACTCCCAAAACTCGCAAAGATTGCTCACTTAATTGACTAATTTGTTTTTCTAATATTTTTATTATTTTAGTATCTTTTGCAATGGTTTGTTCTTGATATTGAACTTGACTACATTTTTGCAACAAAACTTCTGGAGCGCCTTTAGTAATGGCATAAATAAAACCGTCTTTATGATGAAAAGTAGTCATCAATTTCCTTTGGGAATCAAAGGCAATTTCTGCAAATCGAGGATATTGCTTTTGGAGTAAAAACGCATCATATTGATAAAACAAAGCTAAATTAATAAAGGCTTTTTCAGTAGGATCAGCAATAATTTCTAAGTTGTTTGAAGTTTTATCGTTGGTTGTTTTTGCAACACTAATCAAAGCATCATTACATAAAATACCAAATAAAAGCAAGTTTTCTAAATTAAAGGGTTTGGGTTCATTAATATTTTCCACACAAAAGGGACTTATTTTTTCCAAAGAATCACAAACTATAATTTTTTTAACAGTCATATTATTTTGGGTTAAAGTTCCTGTTTTATCAGTACAAATAACATTAACAGCCCCCAAAGTTTCTAAGGTTTTTAAATTTTTGACAATAGCTTTTTTAAGAGCAAGTTTTTTCATTCCCAAAGCCAAAATTAAAGTCATAATAATTAATAAACTTTCAGGAATAGCAGCAACTGCAAGAGCAATGGCATCCAAAAAAGTATGTTTCAAAATGTGAGAGCTAAAAGTTGAGCTGTAAATGTTTTTAAAAATCGTCCACAAGCCATTAAGGAAAATAATAATACCAATTATCAAAGTTAACTTTTTAGTTAATTTGGCAATATTTTGTTCTAATGGTGTTTTTTCTTGTTGGGTTTGAGAAATAAACTGGGTAATTTTTCCAATTTCAGTTTGCATTCCTGAAGCAAAAACCACTCCTTTAGCTCTTCCTTTTAAAATAACAGTATTCATAAAAGCCATGTTTTGATTAGTAAGAGCTGCATTTTGGACACAAACACAAGCACTTTTTAAAACAGCTTGCGATTCTCCTGTAAACAAAGATTCATCTACATATAAATTAAATGTTTCTAAAAGTATCATATCAGCTGGAATAATATCACCAGTTTCTAAAATGACAATATCTCCTATCACTAAATTTTGCATAGGAATTAAAAGCGGTTTGCTATCTCTTATTACTTTGGCATTAAGGGAAGATTTTTTTGATACATTAGCTAAAACTTTTTGGGTTTTAGTTTCGTAATAAATACTTAAAAAGGCGTTAAGAAGGACAATAATCAAAATAAAACAACCTTCCAAAAGTTCTTCTTTGTTTCCTTGTAAAATACCAATCACGAAATTAATTGTAGCTGCTAATAGAAGGAAAATAACTAAAAAATCTTTAAATTGTTGTTGGAATTGATGCCAAAAAGTGGGTTTGGTAAGGGATTGAATTTGATTTTTACCGTTAATTTGAAGTCTTTGCAAGGCTTCTTGGGAAGTAAGCCCTTTTGTGATTTTTGTTTGTAACAATGCTTGCGATTGTTCGGGGTTTTTTTGACTAAATGAATGTTTCATTAAAATTCCTTTAATTTAATATAAATACAAAAAATATTTTGTGCAAAGCAAAAAGTAAAAATTTCAATTTGTTTTACATGTATTATGAAATTGAGTTTTACAACTAATAAAAATAAGTGAAGCGTGCAAATAAAATAAAAAAACTAAACTGTTTTAGCAGTTTAGTTTCGTTTCTTTTTGGGGAACAGAAGTTATCAATCCCATAAATAAGGCAGATAATTTAATACGTAAAACAGTATAAAAAAGTGATAAAGAGATTTGTGTAGTAAGTTCTTTGAGACCTGTTTCTTTATAAAAATATTCAATAATAAAAACACCCACAGCACCAAAAATCATAAGAGTATAGCCAAACATTTCTACTACAAAAGAGATATCTTTTTTCTTATAAACAGATAAATATTTAGCAACAATATCAAGTCCTCCAGTAGAAGCACCAATTCTTACAGGAATACCATTAAAAATACCTATTAAAATACCTGCAAAAAAAACTCTGGTAAGATCGCTTAAAAAATCACTTTCAGTTTTGAATATTCCAAAAAATCGTTCAGTATGATATAAAAAACCTTGTTTAACTTGGTTTTCAATAAAAAACACTGAAACAAAAAGAAGGACAGTTGCAAATGCAGTAGTAATGGTAAAATATTTACCCAAATAACGACGAGAGATAAAAAACAATAAGAAAACATTAACAACAAAGTAAAAAGTACCAGCAATAACTATAATATTATTGGTTTCAATCTTTCCTGCTTTATGTAATAATTTACCTATTACATCGCCTAAACCAATAACCCCAGTAGGAAAAAGATCAGTTTTATATCCGCCATCTCGGGTGCAATCAAAAGCCCAAACAGAAACTAAAACATATACTATTAAGGATAAGGATAAAAGTAATATTTTTTTAAATTCTTGAACATATTGAATTTTTTTCTTTATTGGAGGAAATTTTTCAATATTTTCCATACCATTTTTCATAATAAACCTATTTCTTTTTTAATATATTTTGGCAACGCGTGCACAAAGGAGTAAGGGGTTTGGTGATTACTACATTCCAACATCTTTGACAAGCATACCCAGAAGCTTTGGTAACTTTAACATCAAAAGTATCTTTTAATTGAAGTGTTACTTTAGAGACTATAAAAAGTTGATGCAATTGATCTTTAATTTGTAAAACATCCAAAGCATGCATTTCTTCTTGGGTTAATGATAACGTAATATGGGCTTGCAAAGAAGAATTAATAATCCCACTTTGTCTTGCTTTTTCCAAATATTGTAAAACGTTTTTTCTTAATGTTAAAAATTTATGATATTCTAATAAAAGATGAGAAGTTGGATGTGCTTTGATTTGTGGCATTTTTTCTAAATAAATATCTTTTTCCACAGCAAAAGGAAAAAAGCCGTAAACTTCTGAAGTAGTGTGAGGAATAATTGGAGTTAAAACTTGTAAAAGCGATAATAACAAATCATAGATAGTTGATTGAATCATCTTTCTTTCTTTGTGATCTTCTTTTTCGATGTATAAAATATCTTTGGCAAAATCGAGATAAAAAGCACTGATTTTATTAGTAATGAAGGGGAATAGATGCCTTAAAACACCTTCAAAATTATAAGTATCATAAGAATGTAGTACGTTTTTTAACACTTCTTCAAAATCTAGCATCATTGCTTGATGGATAAAAGTTCTTTGTTCAAAGGCAATATAATTAGTATCTTTTTTAAAATTATCTAAATTACCTAACATAAAACGGAAGGTGTTTCTAATTTTGCGATAAAGATCTTCTACTTGTTTTAAAATGGAAGGATTAATGCGCACATCAAGATTATAATTAGTGTTTGCAACCCATAAACGAATAATATCTGCTCCTTTTTGTTCAGCAACATTTAATGGATCGATGACATTGCCCAAAGATTTAGACATTTTTTTGCCTTCACCATCAAAAACAAAACCATGAGTAATAACAGTTTTATAAGGAGCTTGATTTTGAGTGGCTACAGAAGTAATTAAAGAAGAATTGAACCAACCACGATATTGATCAGAGCCTTCCAAATAAACATCACTTTGTAAAACTTGATTACGTTTTTTAAAAACACTATAAGAAGTTCCTGAGTCAAACCAAACATCCATAATATCTAGTTCTTTGGTAAACAAATTGTTAGGACTTTGGGGATGAGTGTAGTTTTCAGGAAGTAGTTTTTTAACATCCCATTCATACCAAATATCCATTCCATGCTGTTCGAATAAATCAGCTACATGATTAATTAATTTTAAATCTAGAATGGGTTGATGGGTTTCGGTGTAAAAAATAGGAATGGGAACGCCCCAAGTTCTTTGACGACTAATATTCCAATCCTCACGATTAGTAATCATATTAGTCATTTTTAATTCTCCCCAACGTGGAATCCAGTTAACTTTTTGGGTTTCTTCTAGCAAAAGAGATTTAATTTTTTTAATAGAGACAAACCATTGAGGAAGTGCAAGAGAAATAACTGGTTTTTTAGTGCGCCAATCATGAGGATAGGAGTGCAAAATTACATCTGCTTTAAGCAAAGAATGATCTTTTTCTAAATCAGAGATTATAGCTTCGTTGGCTTTGGTGTAAAATAGACCTTGATATTTGGAAACATCTGTCATCATACCTTTTTTATCAAT
>NZ_BBIY01000031.1:0-28846 GCF_000744065.1 'Chrysanthemum coronarium' phytoplasma | reverse complement strand
GCGTAAAGGTGTGATGCGGTTTTACCCAAGCAATGATTTCTTTGTTAGCTTTAAGAACTAAATTATAAATATCTTTTTGCAAAGAACTAAATTGTCCGCTTACAGGATAACAACGAGTAATATCAGAGGAATAATGATTATAAGTAACGCCAGAATCAAATAATAAAAGGTCGTTGGGTTTTAATTGGCAGTTAGGTTTGTTATAATGCAAAATTAAGGTATTTTTTCCTGAAGCAGCAATGGTTTCAAAGGATTTTTGAGTTTGGTTATTTTCCAAAAAATAATGAAAAAGAGCAGCTATTTGATATTCATACATTCCAGGTTTTAAGTTTTTTAATAAATAATTAAGGGCTTGATGATTGATATCTAGAGCTTTTTGGATTTGGGTTTGTTCGTAAACGCTTTTTGTTTGACGCAAAGAAAATAAAAAAGAAGAGCTATTATAAACTTGCAAAAAAGGATATAAAGAAGTCATTTTTTGACAATATTCTAAAGCCCAACTTGCTTTTTGGTCTAAGGTTTGCTTGGATAGGTCAAAATAAAAACCTTCTAAAGAATCCACAAAAGAACCTCTCAAAGGATTTATCATCTGAAATAAAAAAGTTTCAAAAGTTAATATGTTTTTGAGGTTTGATAAATTAATTTGAGATATCAAAGAAGCATCAGAAAAACTCAAAATATCTCCATCCCACAAGGCTTTACTAGGGTTATTTTCTTCTAAAAATAAAAAAGTATGAGATAAATTAGGTGTTTTTACCAACAATAAAATAGTGTTTGGTTGGTTAATTCCTGTCAAATAATAAAAATTATGATCAACTTCAAAAGGAAAAGTTTGATCGCCACTCTTAGTAATTGCTTTTCCAGAATAAAAAAGAGCAGCGGTGTTTGGTTTCATTTTTTGGATGAAATTATTTCTATTGTGCAAAAAAATAAAAACACGATTTTCCTTTTTTAAGATAGAAATGAAAAAAATATAAGTTCATAAAGCAAACAGAAAAATGTTTAATATTAAAAAATTGGAATAAAAAAGCAGGCAAAAAACTTGGCAAAATAATTTAACTTTTGATTTGAAAAAATTTGATTTTGGGAAGTAATTTAAACTTTTGTTTTGGGAAATAATTCCAAAAATTTTTAATTTTCAAAATAATGTTTCTTTTTTAAAACATTTAAATAATTTGATTTTGGGAAGTAATTTAAACTTTTGTTTTGCGAATTTCTTCGAAAAATATTGAAAAAATTTGTTTGGCTAAAAGTTTTGCTTTTCTAAATATTAAACATTTGTTTTGTTTTTTATTTTTTTTCTCTATGTAGAGTGTGAGTTCTAGAAAAAGGACAGTATTTTTTTAATTCTAAACGTCCTGGGGTCTTTTTTTTATTTTTATCAGTATGATAATTTTCTCTTTTGCACTCTGTACAAACTAATTTTACTAAATCACGCATGTGAATTTTCTCCTAACTAATTAAGCAATATAGTACTATTATATCAAATTTTTTTAATAAATAATAAAGAGTTTTTAAAATTATTATTTTTTAGTTTTTTTATAATGAGGAGTAGTTTTTTTATTAAGTAAACGTTTTTTAATCCATAAAAGAGTATAAGTCATAGAAACTGTAAAGACAAAAAGGCAAGAAAAGAACAAACAAACAAAGTCATAACCTGAATAAACAAAACGATAACGTTTATGATGGCGATTTTCCTTATCTTCTAACTTTTGGGCATTTGAAGGATTATTTAATTTTTGTTTAAAAGGAGAAAAGAAAACATAAGGAAACATTTTAAAAGGATCTCTTTTAGCTGCTTGTTTTTCTGAAGTTATAATTGGTTTGTCTTTTTGCAGATCTTGAAAATAATCTTGCATAGATAAAAAGCCAAATAAACTAAAAAAGGTCATATAAAGCAAAGGATGAATAAAAGCTATCCACATTTTTTTATAAGGAATAGCATAAGAATTGACTTTAAAATAAAAATATAGATAACATAAAGGAGCTAAAGTGTGGTGGAGATGAGAAAGAAAAAAAGAAAGACTAAATTTAGGTTCGTAAAAATGTCTACCTTCATCAATTAAAGTGTGAAAAATTAAACCTGTCATCAAAATACTAACTAAACATGCAAAAACTACATAATGATAACAATTTTTTTGTCTTACTTTGGTAAAAAATAAAGCATAAACAATTAATACAAATAAATTACTTTGATGGGTAAAATACCAAACTGTTTTGATAAAAGTGTGGTGCCCAGGATAATAACCTTCTTCGTAATCTAAAATGTTATCTTCTTTTCCTGTGGTGTCAAAATCAATTTCAGGCATAAAAGTAGGGGCTTTGTACTTATATTGCCAATAAATTTGTCCTTTGTTAACACATTCTTTAAAATCATGAAAAAAAACAATCATTAAAGTACAAATAGACAACATTAAAAAAAGAAAAACAACATTGGGCTTTTTAAAAAAATTTCTTAAAACAATTTTTTTAGATCTTAATTTTCTTTTCATATCGTTCCTTTTTGGTTTAACATTTAAATATTTACAAATGCAATTAAAATAATGGATAATGAAGATAAGTTATAAATTTGATTAATGATAAATTATTGCTGATGAGATGTATTTTTAGAAACAATAGGTTGAATAATGTTTTGTTCTAAGGCTTGGGGAAAAGGATATTTTTCTTCTCTCATTCTTTTAAATAACAAGTAAATAAAACCTCTTTGATAATCAATGCGAGTAATAACTGCTATTTGGGGTTCGTTTTGAACTTTGGCGCGAGTTCCTATTAAATAATTTTTAGCTGTGGGTTGCAAAAGCACTAACCTACTTCCTTATGGGTTCACTTTATCAAAAAGTGTAAATAAAAAAACAAACTAGTTAGTTTGTTTTTTTATTGTAAAATATTAAAAAACTTAATAGTAAAGATTTTAAGCAACGAAAAGATCTTTAAAACTTTTGCTAAATTTGAAAGTAGGAACCTTTTTAGCTGGAATGTCAATAGTTTTACCAGTTCTTGGATTTTTTCCTTCGCGAGCACTTCTGTGTTTTACTTCAAAGGTGCCAAAACCTGTTAAAGTAACTTTTTCATCTTCTTTGAATTCTTGAAGACTTTGAGAAATAACTTCAATAAAGTTATTAAGAAATTTATCAGCTTCTTTTTGACTAACGCCATTTTTTTCAGCTAATTTTCTTAAAAATTCTAATTTGTTCATTTTTTGCCTCCTTTTCTTTTTATTTACGTACTTATTATAACATCAAAAAAATAATTTACAAGCGCAAACCAACAATTATTTGAAATTATTGGTAATTATTTGCATTTTATTCTTAATTGACTGCGGGGGCGTTTGCAAAATGGATTAAAAAAAATGGTGGGTGGGTAAAAAAATAATTTAGAATTCACTTTTGAAAGGCCTTTGCATTAAAGTTGCAAAAACAGTGTCAAAGGGCTTGGATTCAAAAATTAATTGATAAGAGGCTTGAATAATGGTCAGATCTAAATTATGTTTTAATTGCAATTGATAAAAAGCATTAAGAGTTTGGAATCCTTCGATGGTTTGCAAAGAAGAGTCAATAATTTGTTGGTAAGTAATGCCTGCAGCAATTTTAGCACCAGCATTAAAATTTCTGGAGTATTTGCTAAAAGCAGTCACAATTAAATCACCTAATCCTGGAAGTCCTAAAACGGTTTGGGGGTTTCCTTGATAAAAAGTAACTAACCGCGACATTTCTAAAATACCACGACTCATCAAAGCTGCTTGAGAATTAATTCCAAAGTTCTTGGCTACTAAAATACCATTAATAAGGGCTAAAACATTTTTAAAAGCACTGCAAATTTCATTTCCTACCAAATCAGAAGAAGTATATACTTTCAAATAATTAGGACAAGAAAATAATTTTTGAATTTCCAAGGCAAAAGCGGGATTGGAAGAAGCTGCAGTTAACAGAGTTAATTTGCGTAAAATAACTTCTTCAGCATGCGATGGACCCATTAAGGAAGCAAAATTAGCTAAAAGAGGGGCAGGAATAACTTGTTTGACAATTTCAGAAACACGCAAAAAAGTTAAAGGTTCAATACCTTTAGAAACATTGACAAACGATTTGGGAGTAGTTAACATAAGGGCAATTTGTTTGAGAAGATGACGCATAAATTTCATAGGAACTGACAAAACTATCAAATCAGAATAATCAAGGGCTTGTTTAAGGCAAGAAACTGCTTTGACATTTACTAGTGGAGCATTAAAAATGGGATGTTTTCCTTGATTTATTTTTTCCACATAAGAAAGGTTAATGTCATAGAGTAAAACTTGATTGTTGTTATCAGTTAAAACTTGTGCCAAAGTAGAACCCCAAGCACCACTGCCAATAATAGTAATTTTCATAAAATATAGCTTCTTTCTTGTAATCAAAATAGCAAAAACGGTCATGAAAAAAGTTACAGCAAAAATGACAAAAGTTTTTTTGATAATTAAAAATAAGGTTGAATTTTTTTCAACCACTATAATTAAATCATAAAATAAGAACAAATAATAAAATACTTGCAAACAAAATGCAAAAAGAAGGGGAAGGAGAAAAAGGGGGATTCAAAATAGTTTTAAAAATTAGACTTTTTTTTATGAAAAATAATTTTGAGGGGTGTTCCTTCTAAATCAAGGCTTTTTCTAAATTGATTTTTTAAAAATCTTTCATAAGAAAAATGAATATGTTTAGGGTCATTAACAAAACAAAGAAATTCAGGAGCTTTGGTTTTAGTTTGAAAAATATATTGAAACTTAGCTTTTTTTTGATTAAAGAAAGTGGGAGGATTTATAAGAGTTGCTTCTTGTAAAATATCGTTTAAAAGACTAGTGCTAAACTGACTTTTATAATTGTTAAAAACTCGTTTTAAAATAGCAAAAATTTGAGTAAGACGACTTTTTTTCAAAGCTGATAAGAAAATAACAGGCGCATAAGATAAAAAAACAAACTCTTGACGAATTTTTTGCTCAAAGTTCTTTAGGGTATTGGTATCTTTTTCTAACAAATCCCATTTATTGACAATAATAATGCAAGCTTTATGATGTTCTAAAATAAACCCTGCAATATTTTTATCTTGTTCTAAAATGCCTTCTTTAGCATCTAAAACTAAACAAGCAATATCTGCTTTTTCCAAAGCACCTAAAGCACGCAAAACGCTGTATTTGTCTTCTTGTTCATAAATTTTACCTCTTTTTTTAATACCTGCAGTGTCAATAATTTGGTATTTTTGCCCATCATTTTCAAAAAAAGTATCAACAGCATCGGTGGTAGTTCCTGCCATATCAGAGACAATCATTCTTTGGGATGCTAAAAGAGAATTAGTAAGGGTTGATTTGCCAACGTTTGGGCGTCCCACAACACAAAATTTAATAATGTTGTTGTCTTTTTCTTGGTTTTGGTTTTGTTCTGGTTCTAACAGTTGTTTTTCTGGGATTTCATAATTAAATTCGGAAGGGGGGCTTTGCAAAGGTGTATCTATTGAAAGGTCTTCTAAAAAGGAAGAATCAGAAATTAAAGCAGCATCGCGCATAAGAAAAACAATTTTATCTAACAAATCACCTATACCTATACCATGTTGAGTACTAATTGCAAAAGGAGTATCAAATCCCAGAGCATAAAATTCATAAGTGTTAGATAATAAATTGTGGTTGTCAATTTTATTAACTGCCAAAAGAACTGGTTTTTTAGTTTTATACAAAAGTTTAGCTAAATAAATGTCATTTTGAGTAAGTCCTGTTTGCCCATCAACTACAAAAACAATTACATCAGCTTCATCAACTGCAAGTTGAGCTTGTAATTTGATTTGTTCCAAAAAAGGAGTTGATTGAATTTCGATACCGCCCGTATCAATAACTCCAAATGTTTTAGTAAACCACTCGGCAGTAGCATAAATGCGGTCCCGAGTAATTCCTGCTTTTTGATGAGTAATAGCGTGTCTTCTCCCAATAATGCGGTTAAACAAACTTGATTTGCCAACATTAGGACGACCCACAATAGCAATTTTAAAAGACATTTAAGTTCTCCTTTTTTTATCAATTAAGGCAATAATTTTGGCAATTACTTCATCAATTGATAATTCGGTAGTATCTAATAAAATGGCATCTAAAGCTTTAGATAAGGGAGCAAGTTGGCGATGATAATCTTTATGATCGCGTTCCTTGAGTTGTTTCATAATTTGAGCAATGTCTTTTATTTTTCCTTTTTGGGCATCTTCTTGTTGTTTTCTCAAAGCTCTTTTAGTAATGTTGGCAGTAAGAAAAATTTTTAAATTAGCATCTGGCATTACAACTGTTCCAATATCTCTTCCATCCATAATTAAATTAGGAGTATTGGCACAAATTTCTTTTTGCAATTTCAATAATTTAGTTCTTACAGCAGGAATTAAAGCTACTGAAGAGACATGTTTTTCGACGTCCAAAGACTTAATTTTTAAAGAAACGTCTTCTTGATTAAGAAAAATTTTATTACAAGAATAAGAAAGATTGATTTTATCTAAAACTTGATTAAGACTTTTTTCATGATGCCATGAAACTTCATTTTCTAACAAATATAAAGTTAGTGCCCGAAACATTGCTCCAGTATCAACGTGATTCCAACCTAATTTTTGGGACAACTTTTTACTAATAGTGCTTTTGCCAGAACCTGCCGGACCATCAATGGCGATTTTAAAACTTTTCATATGCATATATAACTAACTCCTTATAGTGATCTTAAATTTACTAAATTAATGCGGTATTTGAGTAGTTAAGGTTTTTAATTTTTTAATTTCATGAATTTTTAAAGGGCGATAAGCACCTATTGTGAGATTTTCAATAGTTAAAAAAGAATAACGATAACGTTTTAACTTTAAAACTTGATAGCCTAAAGATTGCATCATTTTACGAACTTGCCTGTTTTTTCCTTCAGTTATTACTAGCTTTAACCAAGTAGAAGGTTTGGGTTTATAAGAACTTTTCAAAATATCAATTTCTTTACAAAAAGCCAAATAATTTTTATCAATGATAATTCCTTTGCGGAATGTGGCAAGGTCTTTTTTTTGCAAACAAGCATTAATTTTAACATGATATTCTTTAGGAATACAAAAGGAAGGATGAGTTAATTTTTGAGTAAGATCGCCGTCATTAGTAATTAAAAGTAGTCCTGTAGTATTAAAATCAAGGCGTCCTATCGGATATAATCTTTGTATGTTTGCTTCTTCGATTAAATCCAAAACAGTAGGGCGTTTTTTATTGTCTTTGGCAGTGGAAAGAAATCCATTGGGCTTGTTGAGCAAAAAATAAGAATAAGTGGTTTTGGTGATCGGTTTGTCATCCAAAGTTATAATGTCGCTGGAAGATACTTTGTTTCCTAATTCAGAAATAATTTTGCCATTAACTTTAATGCGTTTTTCCAAAATTAAAATTTCTGCTTTTCTTCTAGATGTCACATTTGCATAAGCCAAAACTTTTTGTAATCTTTGCATTATTTTCCAATCCTTCCTTACTTGATTGTGTGGTTTGATTTTTAAAAACTTATTATTAAAATATTGTTCAAAAATGTCTTTTGTTTTTCTAATAGTTAATAATTAAAAATATTGCAAATTAAAAAAAATAACGCGGATAGTATTTATTTTCATCCAAGATATCATAATAAGCAACAAAATTTTTATTACTATCTTTAACTATAAAAGGTTTTTTAGTAGTTATTTGTCTTTGGTCTAAATGAGTGCCGTTTTTTACTAACTTAATTAAATAATTATTTAAAATAAGTTCATCGTAAGCAGCAAAAAAAGTACTATCCAAAATCAAATCATTGAGTTCTAAATTTTCAATAGTTTTAGAATTTTGTAATAAATGCGTTCCAATTGCAGTTCTTTGCAAACGAAGAAGAGCACCATAAGTATTTAATTGCAAAGCTAGATCGCGCGCAAGACTTCTAATATAAGTTCCTTTGGAAACATGTGCCAAAAAATCTACTTGGTCGCTACAAAGCAAAGATGTTTTTTCAAAATGATGAATAAAAACTTCTCTTGGAGGAATATCTACAACTTGATTTTTGCGTGCTAAACGATACATTTTTTTCCCTTTAATTTTAACTGCTGAAAACATAGGAGGTATTTGCAAATACTTTTTTTGATGAAAAGATGCAAAACTTTTTTGGATGTTACAATCAGTTAAAGGGGTGTTTTTGGTATCCAACAATTTACCTGTCACATCCAAAGTATCATAATGTTTATTAAAAAGAAAGGTTCCTTGATAAGTTTTTGGCAGTTTATCGAACAAAAAAGCCAGTTTAGTGGCTTTACCCACACAAATAATTAAAAGTCCTGAGGCTAAAGGATCAAGAGTTCCTGTGTGTCCTACTTTGTCAAAATGAAATTTTTTTTTAATTTGAAAAACTACATCATGTGATGTCATCTTTTCTGGTTTGTTGACTAAAAAAAATCCGTTCATAACGTTTGATTTTGCTTTCGGTTTGTGGTAAACTTATTTATAAGAATGTAAAAATTTAAGCAAGTCTTCTTTATTTAGAAAACCACTATGTCTTGCTAATTCTTTTTTATCTTTGTATAAAATAAGGGTGGGAAAGCCAGAAACGCCTTTTTCTAATGCTAATTGTCTAAAAAAATCAACGTCTACTTTGTAAAAAAGAATGTCTTTTTCTAAAAGGCAAACTTCATCCAAAACAGGCAATAATCTTTGACATGGAGGACACCATGTAGCAAAAAAATCAAAAACTACCAATTGTTGTGTGGCAGTTATGGTTTCAAAATCTTGTCCTTGATAATTCATTAAATTACTCATTATATTTAAAACTCCTTTTGTTTTTTTGGGGTTTGGGTTTTGGCATACACCATTTATTATAATTTAAAAAATGTTAATTAATAAAGATATGTTTTAGTTATTTTAATTTTTAAAAAAAATGAAAAAATGCATTTTTATGAATCATATTTTTTTGGAAATTTGTTCGTTTGAGAATTGTTTTCTAATCCGTTTAATGTTAAGGCAACCATAAAGAAAAAACACAAATGAAGACAAAGAAAGGATTATTTTAATTAATAAGTTTACCAAATCAAAATATTTTTCTTCTTGGAAAATAAAATCTTTGTATTTAAGAGAAGTTATTTTTTGTTCCAAAATGTTTTGAGAAATAGGTTTTAGTTTGCAATAAAAAGGGACTCCGTTTTTATCAATTAATTTGATATGGTAATAAAAACCTTCCAGCCAACTATTTTTAGCAACATAAGTAATTTTTTTGGTTTCATAATTATCAATTTTATTCAATAAATCAGAAACAGTAATGTTGGAAGTGGCATTTATAAAAGGCAAATGATGATAGCAATCAAAAGAAAAAAACAAAATAGAAAACATCAAACTTACCACAATTAAAAAGGTGGTGATAATTTTTTTCTTGAAAATAAAATAATTTTTAGGAATAGCAAACAACCAATAAATGGTTTTAAAAATTAAAATTGTTGATAATAAAAGAAAAAGGACAAAAAGCAAAGTGCAAATAAAATGCCAAATAGTAGTTTTGTTAAAACCTTTTGCAGGTTGGAATGGTTGAATTTTAATTTCTTTCATATCTTTTATTTGTTTGTTTTGTAAAAATTCTTTAATTTGTGGCATTGGAGTAATATTTTGTTCTTGTAATTTTTGAGACAATTCTTTAATTAAAGGTTCATTTAATTTCACTAAAGCTTTGGCATCAGAAAAACATTTTTTTAAAATATCTCTTTGTAAATCTTCTTTATCTTTAACTGATATCGAATTATAACCAAAAAAACGTGTTAGTTCTTGGGATTTGTGGAAAGCCTCAACAAAATCAGAACAAGCTTTATCAATAGTTGTTTCGCAAATCACTTCTTCAGCAGCTTTTCCTGCTAAAAGAACGGTAATTTCTTGGATTAAAGTTTCTTTTAATAAAATATTAGGGGTCTGTTCTTTAGCAAATAAAGTCAATATTTTATCCGAAGAGCGTGGAATTAAAGAAACCGAACTTAAAAAATGAGTGTTTTTGACTTGGCTGATAATTATTTTAGCAGCTGCATGAGTAGCAACAATTTCTTTTTCTTTGTGATTATATGTTTTGGAAGAATTTGTTATCCCTAATAAAACGTTTTCTTTAGCTTGAATAATTGTTTCAGAAGAAATTTTTTGCAATTCTTGTTCTTTGTTTTTTTCTGCTTGAAGCATTGAAGCCTCATTTAAAATGGCTTTGAGTTGAGCACCACTTAATCCTTGGGCTTCTTGGGGTAATTGTTCTAAATTAATATCCTCATCAGCTATTTGTTTGCCTTTAGCACATAATTTTAAAATAGCTTTTCTTGCTTTAAGGTCAGGGAGCAAAACATTAACTACATAATCAAAACGTCCTGGACGAAGCAAGGCAGAATCTAGAGATTCTACTCTGTTAGTAGCAGCTATCATAATGACATTATTTTCATTATCTTTGGATTTAATCCCATCCATTTGATTTAATAATTCTGTAGTTATTTCTTTTTCTTTTTGACTAAAATCGTTTCTAGCAATACCAAAAGAATCAATTTCATCAATAAAAATAATGCTTGTTTTATGGGTTTTTGTTTTTTAAAACAAATCTCTTACTTTTTTAGCACCATCACCATGAATTCTTTGCAAAAAATCAGTACCACTAAAAGCATAAAAGGATGCGTCTGATTCGCCTGCAAGAGCTTTTGCAAGTAAGGTTTTTCCTGTTCCTGGAGGTCCATAAAACAAAATTCCTTTAGTAATTTTGGCTCCTGCTTCATGATATTTTTTAGGTTCTTTTAAAAAAACAATAAAACGTTGGAGAAGTTGTTTTTCTTCTTCCATCGCTGCCACATCATTAAATTTAGTTTCACTTGAGATTGAATCAAAATCCGTTTTTTTGTGGTTTGGAAGATCTTTTTATTCTTTTTTTGGGAGTTTGTTTGGCAATTGTTTCTTGTGATTGTGGTTGTTCGGATTCTTTTTCTGGATTAGTTTTTTTGGGTATTGCCCCTTTTACCATTAAATTTGCAAAAAGAAAATAATTCCAAAAAGATATTATAAAAAGGATCAGGCAACATCGCAAAAAGTTCTTTTTTAAAATTATAATCATTGGAGCCATACCCATTCTTCGAGAAATTAAAATTAATTATGAATTCATTATTTTAAATGTGCACATATAAATGTAATAATATAAAGAAGTTTCAAAAAAGTGCAAACTCATTAAAATAAATAAAATTATTGTATGTTAATAATTTAATTATCTAGGTAAAACTTCATCAATTTCCAAACGATTAAATAAAATATGATAATTATCTAATTTTTGACTTGAAAGAAGCCCGAAAGTATCTAAACTTTCAAAAGTAATATCGGAGGCTTTGAGTTGAGTTAAAATTTTATGAGCAGTTTGAGGCAAAAAAGGTTGCAATAAAACCCCTAAAAACCTTAAAGTTTCTACCAAAGAATATAGTGTGTGGTCTAATAGTTGTTGTTTTTCAGGATTTTTAAATAAATTCCAAGGTTCTACCAAATCAATGTATTTATTAGCAAAACGAGCCAAATTCATAATTTCTTTCAAGGAATCTCCTACTTTACAATCTTGCATTTTGAGACGAACCAAAGGAAGAGTTGCTAAAGCTTGTTTGGATAAATCAAATTTGGGATCTAAATTAGTTGTAATTAAAGTTTTGGATAAATTATTTTGGCGATAACTTTTTACCATCCCAAAAACTCTATGAACTAAATTTCCCAAAACATTAGCTAGGTCACTATTGTGCCTTTCTACTAACAATTCATAAGTGATATTACCATCTTGAGCATAAGGAATTTCTGATAGAACAAAATAACGAATGGAATCAACCGGAAAATATTTTAACAAATCATCAACGTACAAAACGTTACCTTTAGATTTAGACATTTTATTTTTATCAAACAAAATCCATGGATGGGTTAAAAACTGTTTGGGTAGTGCAATTTCAAGTGCAATCAATAAAATAGGCCAGTAGATAAGGTGAAACCTTAAAATATCTTTACCAATAACATGCATATCACAAGGCCAATATCGATTAAAATGACTATTTTTGGATGTAGGATTGTAGTCTAGTCCGGTTAGATAATTGATTAGAGCATCAATCCAAACATAAATAACGTGTTTGGGGTCAAAAGGAACGGGAATGCCCCACTTGAAAGAAGTTCTAGAAACAGACAAATCTGCTAATGGTTCTTTTAATAAATTTAACAGCTCTTTTCTTTGGGCATCAGGTTTAATTAAGGAGGGATTGTTTTCTAAATATTGCAATAACTGGGCTTGATATTTGGAAAGCTTAAAAAAATAAGTTTCTTCACTGATTAAAATATGAGTTTCACCATTAAAAGTTTTTCCATCAATTAAATCTTTGGCAGCCACATAAGATTCTTCAGCAACTGAATAAAGCCCTTGATATTTTCCTAAATAAATATCTCCTTGTTGCCATAACTTGTAAAAGATGGCTTGAACTGTTTGTTTGTGGTGGGGATTGGTAGTTTTTACAAATTTATCGTAACTTACTTGCATTAAATCATAAATTCTTTTAATTTCCAAAGATATTTGGTCTGCGTATTCTTGGGGATTTTTGCCTTTTTGCAAAGCTTTGGCAGCAATTTTTTGTCCGTGTTCGTCGGTTCCTGTTTGAAACAAAACATCAAATCCTTCTAGGCGTTTGAAACGAGCAATGGAATCAGCTAAAATAGATTCGTAAACGTTTCCAATGTGCGGAATGCCAGAAGCATAGGCAATTGCTGTGGAAAGAAAAAATTTAGGTTTTTGGTTGGGGGTTGTTTTCATAAAAACTCCTTAAATAAATGGTGACAAAAATATTTTTTAATTGTGGGTTGTTGGGAAAAATCTGCATGTGGTTTGGGAAATCAAATCAAGATTGGGGGTTTTTGATTTTGTATTGGTGATAAATTTCTTTTTTGGTAATGTTTCTTTCTTGAGCAACTTTGCTAAAAGCCTCTTTTTCGTTAAAGCCTAATTTAAGGTAAAAAAGAACGTGATCGTTTATGCTTAGAGCAAGCAAATGTTCGTTGGGGTTGGGGTTGCCTGCAACAACAATGACATATTCGCCCTTATTAATTAAATCAAATTCTAAAATAGAGTCAAGATTGCAATTGATAATGGTTTCGAATTTTTTAGTCAATTCGCGCGCTAAAGAAATTTTTCTATTACCATATAATTTATGTATTAAAAGTAAAGTCTTTTTAATTCTATGAGGAGATTCGTAAATAACAAGGCTTTCTGAGGTGTTTTTATATTGGAGTAAATATTTTTCCAAAGCTTGAGACAAACGGGGTAAAAAAGCCAAAAAGATAAAAGGTGAAGGGATGGCAGAAGTCATAAAAGCAGTTAAAAAAGCAGATACTCCTGGAATCGCTACCACATTAAAACCATGTTTTTGCACTTCACAAACCAAAGAAAACCCAGGATCGCTAATAAGAGGAGTGCCTGCATCACTAATTAAGGCAATATTTTTTCCTTGTGATAAAAGTTCTAAAATTTGAGGTAGCCTTCTTGTTTGATTGTGTTCATAATAAGAAAGTAAAGGTGTTTGGATTTGATAAGTGTGTAAAAGTTTTTTGGCTCTTCTAGTATCTTCTGCTAAAATTAAAAAAACTTCTTTTAAAGTGGCAAGTGCTCTTAAGGTGATGTCTTGTAAATTGCCTATGGGAGTTGCTACCAAATATAAAGTAGGTTTGGCGTTGCAAAAACTTTGTTGTTGAAATAACATATTTTTTACCTTATTTGTTGGGTTTGGGTGTGTGCAAAATTTTATATTGCTTTAAATAGGGGGGGGTGCAAATTTTTAAAGATTTAAAATGAAAGTCTTTGGGCTTCTAATTGAATTAACAAAGCCATGAAAAGATTTTCTTGGTTAGATAATATATTTTGTTTTTTGTAAATTTGGTGAATAATTTTTAAAATATTAAAAGTGGTTGGAAGGGGCAGGGTTTGATAGTATTTTTGATATTCTGGATTTGTTAAAATTTGTGTTTTGGAAAAATAAATGGGTGTTTTGGAGTTAGGTGTTTTTTCATATAAAATATCAGAAAAAAAACGTAATAATACTGATAAAAAATCATTTAAAAAATGAGGACAAGAGATAAGTTTTGCAAGCAGAGGAGAGGCAAAAACTGCTAATTTTAATGAAATTGTTTTTGGGAA
Source organism: 'Chrysanthemum coronarium' phytoplasma (assembly GCF_000744065.1). Taxonomy (NCBI): domain Bacteria; kingdom Bacillati; phylum Mycoplasmatota; class Mollicutes; order Acholeplasmatales; family Acholeplasmataceae; genus Candidatus Phytoplasma; species 'Chrysanthemum coronarium' phytoplasma. The sequence continues at coordinate 14,678 of NZ_BBIY01000031.1, read as the reverse complement.
TTGAATAAGAAAATCCAAAAAAAATTGTTTAAAATTTTGATAATAATCGCTGGCAACAAATAAATCCATTTGATCGGAATTTTTATTTATTAAATTACTTAAGGAAAAATCAAAAGCATCTATTTGGGATTTGGTTTTAGAGTCTAAATTTTGTGATTTTGCATCCACAGTATCAGAGATATTAATAATTTGACAACGAGAAACTATGGTTGGTAAAACTTGTTCTAAATTATTTGTTAATAAAAAGCCTATAGTATTGTTGTTGGAAGGATTTTCAAAAAAATGCAATAAACTGTTGGAAGTTTGGGTAGTTATTTTTTCTATTTCTTCAATTACATAAATTCTTTGGGTTCCGAATAAAGAAGTTTGCAAAAAGTTTTTTTGAAATTGCAAAATTTGTTCTTTGGTAAAAAGATGGTTTTGTTTGGTTAAATAATAAAAATTGGGGTATTGCGAATTAAGTAAGGTATCTTTTTTCAAAAGATGAGGGTCATGAGGTTTGAAAATACGATAGGCAAGTTCCAAAACAAATAATTTTTGTCGGGAAAGAGTGGAGCCAACAACTAAATAAAGATGGGCGAGTTTATTATTTTGGATAATTTGGTTAAATTTGGCTAACAAAGATTGGGTTTTGTTCATAATTCTATTTGAAAGACTTCTTTGAGTTTTTGTTCAATGATGTTATAAATGTTTTCCAAGGGCTTGCTTGCATCAATTAAAAAAATTCTTTTTTGTTGGTCTTTTTGACAAAGGTCAAGGTAGCCTTTGCGTACTTTTTTATGAAAAGACAGTTTTTGCAAATCAAACGAATTAATTTCTTTAGGTCTAAATTGTTTGACTCTTTGAATGCCTATTTTAGGGTCTAAATCTAGATAAAAAGTAATGTTGGGGATGTAATTTAGAGCAAAATTATTAATATTTAAAACAAAATCTTGACTTAAACCGCGAGCATAAACTTGATAAGCTATAGTCGAATCTAAATAACGATCACAAATAACTATTTTGTTTTGTTGTAAAGCAGGAATAATTAATTTGCTTAAATGTTCTGCTCTATCTGCTGCAAATAACAAAGCCTCAGTGTGGAAATCTATTTGTTTGTTAGAAGAATGCAACAAAATATTTCTAATTACTTCATTAAATAAACCGCCACCAGGTTCTTTGGTTAAAACACACGAATATTTTTTACTTAATTTTTCAAATAAATAACGTGAATGGGTGGTTTTTCCGGTGCCTTCACAACCTTCAAAAGAAATAAACATTTAGTATAAATTCTCCTTTTTGTGTATTTTTATTTATTGTCACAAAATCAATAAAAAATTTTTTTTAAAACTAAGGCTTTAGAAGGAGCCAAAAGGGTTGCTTTTTTAGTTGTGTTGCCTAATAACATCGCTTGAAATTGTTCCAAAGAAAGTTTATTTTTACCAATTTCAATTAAACTTCCTACCAAAAAACGAATCATATATTTTAAAAAACCGTTTCCATGAAAAACTAAAATATATTTGTGTGAAGTTTCTTTGAGAAAGGCTTGAAAAATGGTTTTAGAAAAATTTTTAGGTTGGGTCTCGCTAGTAAAAGCAAAAAAATTATGGGTGCCTTCAATAAATTTTAGGGCTTTGGTGATTTTATCAAAATAAAGTTTGTCAGCAAAAATTTGAAAATGATGGTTAAAAGCGTTGAGAGGTTTTTTGGAAAAAACATATTGATAAATTTTTGATTTCGCTGAATAACGAGCATGAAAATTAGGAGTGGCAAAGTTCATTTGTCTAACTCTAATATCAGGAGGCAAAAGATAATTAAGAGTTTTTTGGAAATGTGTGGGTTTTAGAAAAAAAGTGGTTTGGAAATGAAGGGTTTGCCCTTGGGAATGGACTCCTTTATCGGTTCTACTAGCTGCAAAAGTAGGGATGTTTTGATGGGTCATTTTTTTTAAAGCTTTTTCGAAAGTTTGTTGCACGGTTATTTTTTGAGGTTGTTTTTGATATCCATAATAACAAGTGCCATCATAGCTTAAAATTAATTTATAAAAAAAGTGTTGCAAAAATGCCTCCTTTTGTAACTACAAAATATTTATTAAGAATTTAAAATGGGAAATAAGGAGTGAAGAAAAAAGGGGTTAATATTAAAAAAACCTCCTTAATCCTTAAGATAAGAAGGTTTTGATAATTTAAGTTTTTTGAGCAAGAACCTAAAAATACTCGGTTAATTGTTATTAAACAAAAGCAATAATTGCCATTGGAGCACCATCACCACGACGAGGAACAGTTTTAATAACTCTAGTATATCCACCTTGACGATCAAGATATTTAGAGGAGATATCTTTAAATAGTTTTTGCAAAACTGTAGTGTCATCGTTGATTTTTTCATCAAAAAGATGTCTTTTGGCTTGGCGTCTAGTATGCAAAGTATTTTTTTTAGATAAAGTAACCATTTTATCAGCTAATTTTTGTAATTCTTTAGCTTTGGATTCAGTTATCATAATTTTTTCTTGCACAATTAAATCAGTCATTAAAGTTCTTAACAAAGCTCTTCTTTGAGATTTATTGCGTCCTAATTTGCTAAAAGGCATAAAATTTATCTGTCCTTTCTATTTTCTAATGTGTTTTTTAGTTTTAATGTTTGTCTTTGTCTTCTTCAACGCTGTGATGCAAAGCTTCTTTAAGATAATCATTGAATTCTAAACCGTATTCTAAAAATTTATCTTTTAATTCTTGGAAAGATTTTCGTCCTAAGCTTTTAAGTTTGACAACTTCTTTTTCACTTAATTTTACTAAAGCAGCAACTGTGTCAATCCCTGCTCTTTTAAGACTGTTAAAAAGTCTTACAGATAAATCTAGTTGTTCAATTTCTAAATCTAGTACGTAATTGTGAGCTTCTTTTTTAGATTCAGAAACAAATTCTACATGAGCAGGTTTTTGGCTTAATTCTACTAAAACATTAAAATGATCTACTAAAATGCTAGCTGCAGTTGCTAAAGCTTCTTTAGCTAAAAGAGCGCCGTTAGTGGTAATTTCAATAGTTAATTCGTCTTTGTTGCCTAATTTTTTTTCTACTTGATAAGAAACATTGACAACAGGAGTAAATAAAGAATCAATTGCAATAACGCCTACTTGATTTTCTCCGTGAACTTTGTTGTCTTTGGCGCCAACATAACCAATGCCTTTTTTAATGGTAACTGTCATATGAAAGCAAACATCATCAGAAAGGGTGGTAATGTAATGATCGGGGTTGATGATTTTAACTCCTGCAGGCAGTTCGAAAGAAGAAGCGGTTAGGCGTTGTGGTCCTTTGGCAATTAGTTCTAGTTTTTCTTCAAAATCATCTGATTCGTCGTCTACGGCAAAAACAATTTTTTTTAAATTTAAAATAATTGTCATGACATCTTCATAAACGCCAGGAATAGTGGTAAATTCTTGTTCTACTCCTTGAATTTTAACATTTACAATAGCAGCACCAGGCAAAGAAGATAACAAAACTCTTCTTAGAGCGTTTCCTACAGTAATGCCGTATCCTCTTTCTAAAGGTTTAATGGTGAATTTCCCAGAAATGGGATTTTCATCAATTTCTTCAACAAAAAAAGGTTTAATAAATTTAATATTTTTCATAATTACTCCTTGAAATGTCGAAAAAGATTATTATCCTCTAGGAGGTTTTGGCGGTCGACAACCATTATGTGGTACTGCAGTAACATCTTTAATAGCAGTAATTTCTAATCCTGCTGCTTGCAAAGAACGGATAGCTGCTTCTCTTCCGGGACCTGGTCCTGTAATGAAAGTTTCTACTTTAACCATTCCGTGTTCCATCGCTGCTTTGGCAACTGCTTCAGCGGCTAATTGTGATGCAAAGGGAGTTGATTTACGACTTCCTTTAAAACCCAAAGCACCTGCACTACTCCAAGTAACAGCATTACCGTTAAGATCAGTGATAGTAACGATAGTGTTGTTAAAAGTGGTATGAATATGTGCAATTCCTAAAGGAACATTTTTTTTAACTTTGCGTTTGGTAGTTTTTTTTCTTGCCAATGCCTTTCTCCTTTATTATTTTTATTATTTAGTTAATTTTATTATTTTTTCTTACTAGCAATTGCTTTAGGTTTACCTTTAACAGTGTGAGCATTGTTTCTGGTTTTTTGTCCTCTTACAGGCAATCCTTTACGGTGGCGTAGCCCTCTGTAAGCTCCAATTTCCATTAAACGTTTAATATTTAAAGTAACTTCACGTCTTAGGTCGCCTTCTACGTTGTATTTAGTAATTTCACTACGTAAAGCTGATAATTGCTGTTCGGTTAAATTTTTAACTCTAATATTTTGGTCAATGTTTAACTCGTTTAAAATTTTATGAGATAATTTATTGCCTAAACCATAAATATAAGTTAGTGCAATTACTACTCTTTTGTTGCTTGGAATATCTATTCCTGCAATTCGCGCCATAAATATCTCCTTTTATCCTTGTCTTTGATTGTGTCTACGATTTTTTTTATTGATAACATAAATGCGTCCTTTACGACGAACAATGATATCATCTTCACTGCGTTTTTTAACTGAAGCTCTAACTTTCATAATCTTTTCTCCTTACTTAAAACGATAAGTGATTCGTGCTCGTGTAGGGTCGTATGGCGATAATTCAATTCTTACTTTATCACCAGGTAAAATGCGTATGTTGTTGATACGTATTTTACCAGAAACATAAGCGATAATCGTTTTTTTATTTGGAAGCTCTACTTTAAATTTATCATTTGATAATAATTCAACAACTTTAGCTTCGATTTCAATTTTGGATTCAGTTTCGTTTAAATTGTTTTTTGACATTCAAAGTGATTCCTTTAATTTTGATTTCTGGGTTTGGGGGTGGTTGTGATGTAATTTGGTAAAATGAAAAACATATTATGCAAGTATTTCGTATCCTGTAGGAGTTACTAAAACTGTGTGTTCAAAATGAGCACTTAGACTTTGGTCTGTGGTAACTACAGTCCAATTATCTTGCAAAATAGCAATTTCGGGATTTCCTAAAGTAAGCATGGGTTCTACACAAAAAGTCATTCCTGGTTGTAGGATTGCGCCTTCGTGGGGTTTGCCAAAATTAGGAATATAGGGTTCTTCGTGCAAAGATGTACCAATACCATGTCCGGTAAATTCTTCTACGATGCCTAAATTATTGTTTTTAGCAAAAAGTTCAATGGCATGAGAAATGTCAGAAAAATGATTTTGGGGTTTAATTTGCAAAAGACCTTGAAATAAGGCTTTTTGAGTAAGTGCAAGCAAGTTTTGAGTAGTTTGGCAAAAAGTTCCTACAACATAAGAATAAGCACAATCAACATAATAACCTTGATAGTTAATTCCTAAATCTAAAGTAATGATATCACCTTGTTTAAGGATGGTTTTTTTGGAAGGAATACCGTGAACTACCACTTCATTAACTGAGGCACAAATATGTTTGGGAAATCCGTTGTAACCTTTAAAAGCAGAAATAACACCTTTTTTTTGATAAAAATTCTTAGCTAATAAATCTAGATCAAAAGTTGACATTCCTGGAATAACAAAAGAAGCAAGCAATCTGTGTGCTTCGTTAATGATTTTTCCTGCTTGTTTCATGATAGCAATTTCATGAGGAGTTTTGATGGAAATCATTTGCGGTCTGTTTCTAAAACTTCTAAAATCATTTTAGTAACTTGGTCGATGTTTTGCATACCATCTACTTCAAAAAGTTGATTTTGTTCGCAATAATATTCCACTAATGGCAATGTTTCTTGATTAAACACTTTGAGGCGTTTAAGGAAGGTTTCTGGTTTGTCATCTTCTCTTTGAATTAAGGTTTTTTGGTCTTTGTCACAAATACCTGGAGTTTTGGGAGGAATGTTTTCGATGTGATAAACCTTACCACATTCGGGACAAATTCTGCGTCCTAAAATTCTTTTCATTAAATCTTGGGTACCAGCGTTAAAATAGATGACTTTAGTTAAAAATAAATGAGAGTTTTTGAAAAAATCATCCAAAAAACGAGCTTGCAAAACATTGCGGGGAAAACCGTCTAATAAAAAATCTTTAGTAGCGATGTCCTTAGACAAGTAATCAGCTATCATTTGGTTAGTAATGTCGTCAGGAACTAAAAGTCCTTGAGCAATAAATTTTTTACTTAAAATGCCTAATTCAGTATTTTCTTTAAAATTTTTACGAAAAATATCGCCTGTTGCAATGTGGTTAATTTTTAAAATATCTGATAAAACAGAAGCTTGAGTCCCTTTACCAATTCCGGGCGGTCCTAATAATATTAGTATCATATTGTCTTGTTTGCTTAATTAAAATAATTTTTGATATTCTTTTTTGTTGGCAGTAGCTTTGATGCGTTGAATAGTTTCAAGGGCTACACTAACAATAATAAGCAAACTGGTTCCTCCTAATTTCATATCTTTCAAACCTAAAAAATGTTCCATAAGAATAGGTGTTACAACAAGAGCAGCAATAAAAACAGTTCCTAAAACAGTGATTTTAAATAAGGTATTAGCTAAATAACGAGTAGTTTGTTCACCTGGTCTTAAACCTGCAATATAGGCATCTTGTTTGGATAAATGTTCTGAAATATCTTCAGGATTGACATTCATAAAAGCAGAAAAGAAAGAAAAAACAATTACTAACAAGACTAAAAAGCCTATGGCAAAAAAGTTAATTTGGTTTTCAGGAAAGTTAGTTTTGGCAAAAAAATCTACTACTTCTGTAAATTTTGTATTCCCAATAACTCCTGCTAACATCTGGAAAGGTTGCAATAAAGCAGATGCCAAAATAACTGGCATAACTCCTGCACTATTAATTTTTAATGGAATGTAGCTTTTTCCTTGCACTTGATTGCGCGCATAATTGATAGGTATTTTTAAAGATGTTATTTGCACAACTACAGTAAAAATTAAAAATAAGAGAAGCAAAAGAACAATACATGCAAAATTAAAAGTTTTCAAAGTTAAAAAATTGTTTTGAGATAAATATGATTCTTTCAGATTTACAAATAGATTAATTAGGCTGTGGCTCATCGAAACAACAATTAAAATAGAAGTCCCGTTTCCAATGCCTTTGGAATTGATAAGGTCAGCAAACCAAATTAAAACAGCAACTCCTGCAGTAGCAATTAAAGCTAACAAAAACAGTTGGCTTGTACTTATTGATGTGACAAAAAGTTTTGAATAACTGTTCAAAAAAGCAAAAGATTGCCCAAAAGCAAACAATAAGGCAAGACTACGCGTTAAAAGATTAAGTTTGCGTTTGCCCATTTGTCCTTGGTCTTTCCATTCGCGACAAATAAGAAGAAGTTTTTGCAAAAATTGCACTACAATGGAAGCAGTGATGTAAGGAGTGATTCCCAATCCAAAAAGAGTACCAGCATTTATGGAAAAAACCCCAAAAAGTTTGGACAAATCAAGGGATTTAGTATTAATAAAAGGAAGAGGCCAAGAAGTTCCTAAACAAACAATAGAAATAATAAATAAGGTAAAAAAGATTTGAAACATTAATTTACGATTGCCTAAAACTAATTTTAATTGACGTTTCATCTTTAAATTACCTCTATATTTCCACCAACTGCTAAAATGGCTGCTTGAGCTTGTTTGGAGAATTTTGAAGCTTTTACGACTAATTTTTTAGTGAGAGTTCCTTGCGCCAAAACTTTAATGCCACATAATTGGTCTTTAATTATTTTTTTTTCTAACAATAATTGAGGAGTAACAACGGTATCTTGAGGAAAGGTTTCTAGAGTTTTAAGGTTAAGAAGGGCGTATCTTTTTTGGGCAAAGTTGTGAAATCCTCTTTTAGGAATTCTTTGAAAAAAAGGGATTTGTCCGCCTTCAAAGCCGGGACGCAAAGTTTTTCCTGAACGTGCTAATTGTCCTTTGTGTCCTTTACCAGAAGTTTTACCAGTGCCACTACCAGGTCCACGTCCTAAACGTTTAGTGGATTTACGAGCATTATTGACCGGTTTTAGTGTGTGTAACATTATTTTTGCTCCTTTGTATCAGAAACTTTTTCAACTACAACAAGATGACTTATGGTTTTAATCATTCCATGGATGGCTGGAGTGTCATCTTTAATAACTTGATTGTTAATTTTTTTCAAACCTAGACAGTGAGCGGTTTTAATTTGATTAAAACGACAAGCAATAAGGCTTTTAGTAAGAGTAATTTTTAATTTCATTGTTCTTTTTTCGCTAAAGTGATGCCTCTTAATTTAGCTACTTCTTCTTTAGTACGTAAACTTTGTAATCCATCCATTACTGCTCTTATTACGTTAATAGAGGTGCGTGAACCAAAAGTTTTAGTAAGAACATCATTAATTCCTACTAATTCTAAAATAGTTCTAGCAGCTTTTCCTCCAGCAACAATTCCAGTTCCTTTGGAAGCTGGTTTTAAAAAAAACTTAGACGCTCCAAAACGTCCAATAGTGTCATGAGGAATAGTAGTTCCTGTAATAGGAATGCGAACTAATTGTTTTTTGGCTTTTTCTAAAGCTTTTTTAATAGCTTCTACAATTTCTTTAGCTTTAGCGGTGGCGAAACCAATTTGCCCTTTTTTATCGCCAACAACTACCAAAGCAGAAAAACGAAAACGAGCACCGCCTTTAACTACTTTAGTAATACGATTAATTTTAACAACTTTTTCTTCTAAAAGAGGGCCTTTTTTGTTAAATTCTTTCTTTATTGCTTTCATTTTGCTTTTCTCCTTTAAAACTGTAAGCCTGATTTACGACAAGCATCAGCTAAGGCTTTGATTTTGCCGTGATACAAATACCCTGATCTATCAAAAACAACATTTTTAATGCCTTGGGCTAAAGCTTTTTTAGCGATAAGAGCGCCTACTGCTTCAGCGGCTTTGATGTTGGATCCCAAAACATTGGCTTCTTTGCTATTAGCGCTGCATAGAGTTGTTTGTTGGGTGTCATCAATTATTTGCACATAAAGAAATTTATTAGATCTAAAAACATTTAAACGTGGTCTTTGTGATGTGCCTGAAACAATTTTTCTAAGGCGAAGATGACGTTTTTTACGAAGCACGTTAGAGGATTGTTTGGTTATCATAACTTATTTTTAGTCCTTTCTTGTTTTTTTAGCGCTTTTCCCAGCTTTTTGTCTAACGTATTGTCCTACGTAGCGGATTCCTTTACCTTTGTAAGGTTCTGGTTTACGTAGTTTTACGTTTTTGGCAGCAAATTCGCCGACAAGTTGTTTGTCAATTCCTTTGATAACAATTTCTGTGTTTTGGTTAACTACCACTTCTAGATTATCAGGAATGGCAACGCTTAAAGGATGAGAAAAACCCAAAGATAAAATTAGTTGTTTATCTTTAATTTGAGCACGATAAGCTAACCCTACAATTTTTAAGGTTTTTTGAAAGCCTTTGCTTACGCCTTCTACCATATTGGAAAGTAAGGCTCTAGTGGTGCCGTGAATTTTTTTCATAAAAATTTCATCATTAGGGCGTTTTACTGTGATGACTTTGTTTTCATTAGTGATTGTTAATCTGTGATTGAATTGATATTCTAATTTGCCTTTAGGGCCTTCAACTGAGATAAAATTTCTATCTTTGATATCAACTTTAACCGCATTAGGGACTTCAATTGCTTTGTTTCCTACGCGTGACATAATTTTCTCCTTTATCTCCTTTAACTACTTTTGATTTGGCAATTAATTACCAAATATAAGCTAAAACTTCGCCACCAACTTGAGAAAGGCGAGCTTGAGCGTCTGTTAGAATTCCTTTAGAAGTAGAAACCAAAGCAACTCCTAAACCGTTGAGCACTTTAGGAATTTGTTCTGCTGATGCATAAACTCTAAGTCCTGGTTTGGAAACTCTTTTTAAGCCTTTAATAACTCTTTCTTTGTTAGGAGAATATTTCAAACTAATAATTATTTCGCGAGATGACTGAGGTAGATAAAAATCTTTAATAAAACCTTCTTTTTTTAAAACTGCTAAAATTTCTAATTTTAACTTAGAAGCAGGTACTAACACTTTTAAATGTGACATTTGATTGGCATTACGAATGCGTGTCAGCATATCTGCAATAGGGTCTGTCATAACCATGTTTGAGCCTCCTTTTTACCTTTACCAACTAGTTTTTCTGACTCCAGGTAATTTACCTTGATGAGCTAACTGCCTAAAATTAATGCGGGAAATGCCGAATTTACGAATGTATCCGCGTGGTCTTCCATCAATAGAATCTCTGTTTTTTAAACGTACAGGTGATGCTTTGGCAGGAATTTGAGACAATCCAGCATAGTCAGCTTTTTTTTTAAGTTCTAAGCGTAGTTTGGCATATTTTAAAACTAGCTCTCTTTGTTTTTGATCTTTTACGATTTTGGATTTTTTAGCCATAAGTAATAGTTCCTTTAATTTTTAAACGGCATACCATAAAGCTCTAAAAGCTTTTTGGCTTGAGTGTTATTTTTGGCAGTAGTTACAATGATGATATCCATGCCACGAATTTTTTTAACTTTGTCGATATTAATTTCTGGAAAAACGATTTGTTCTTTTAATCCTAGAGCGTAATTACCTCTGCCGTCAAAAGATTTACTAGAAATGCCTCTAAAATCTCTTACGCGGGGGAAAACTAAACGAGTTAGTTTGTATAAAAACGCCTCTTTGCGGGCTCCTCTTAAAGTCACTTTAGCTCCAATTGGCATGCCTTCACGTAATTTGAAATTAGAAATAGCTTTTTTGGCTTTAGTGATAACAGGGCTTTGTCCGCTTAATAATTTTAATTCTTCTACTACATCATCCAAAACTTTAACATTAAAAATAGCATCGCCTACGCCCATATTGATGACAACTTTTTCTACTTTTGGGACTTGCATAACGGATTTATAATTAAAAGTTTCCATTAAGGTGGCAGTGATTTTGGAATAGTCTAGAGTATTTTCTTTTTTCATTGACATTGATGCAAAGCCTCCTTAATTTTTTTCGTCTAATGTTTGATTTGATTTTTTAGCATAACGAACTTTTTTACCTGATTGTATGCGAATTCCTACTTTAGTGGGAGTTTGTGTTTGGGGGCAAACTAAAGCTACATTAGAAACATGAATGGGAGCTTCTTGTTTAACGATGGTGCCCTTTTCTTCGTTTTGTGAAGGGGGTTGGTGTTTGGTTTTGATGTTGACACCTTCAACAATAATTTTTTGAGTTTTGGCAAAAACTTTTAATACTTTGCCTGTTTTAGTCATTTTTTTACCTGATTCGTCTTTTACAAAACGATCTTTGCCAGCTAAAATAGCTACTGTTTCTCCTACTTTAATACGCATTGAGTTGTCTCCTTACAAAACTAATTGGGCTAAAGAAACTATTTTGGAAAATTTCTTATCACTCAATTCTCTAACTACTGGACCAAAAATACGGGTGCCAATAATATTTAAATCTTCTTTTAAAAGTACTACAGCATTGTCGTCAAATTTAATGTAAGAGCCATTTTTACGTCTTAGACCTTTTTTGGTGCGTACAATGACAGCTTTTAGAACGTCATGTTTTTTAACTGTACCAGAACCTGATTTAACAGTTACTAATACAATATCTCCGATATTTACATGACTACGACGAGTGCCTCCTAAAATACCAATAACTAAAACTTCTTTAGCACCGCTGTTGTCAACTACAACTAAACGACTTTCTCGTTGAATCATCTCAAAATCTCCTTACTTTGCGCTCTTTGCATGGGAAAGAATTTTGAATAATCGAAATCTTTTAGTTTTAGAAAGAGGTCTTGTTTCCATAAAATTAACTAAATCGCCTGGTTTGGCTTCTTGATTTTCATCATGGACGTGGAATTTTTTCGATTGTTTCACTCTTTTGCCATATAAAGGGTCTTTTTTGTAAATATCAACAATAACAGTAATGGTTTTATCCATTTTATCTGAAACTACTTTACCTACGAAAGTTTTTCTAAAATTGCGTTGCATTATTGTTGTTCCTCCTTGATAGTTTCTACAGTGTCATCTAAATCAGGGGTAGTTGGTTGTGGGGTTGGGCTTTGATTTGCTAAAACAGGTTTGGCAGTGGAAGTGACAAAAATTGGAGTATTGGCTGTTTGTTGATTGCTTTTTTGGGTTAGGATTGTTTTGATGCGAGCAATGGTTTTTTTAAGCTTTTTGATTTTGGCAGTGTTAGTGAGTTTGCCTAAAGCTAATTGAAAACGCAAATCAAACAGTTCTTGTTTTAACTTGTCTACTTTGTTTTCTAATTCTTCTGGATTTAATTTTAAAATTTCTTGAGTTTTCATACTTCAGCACCTTTTTTAACGATTTTAGTTTTAATCGGTAGTTTGTGAGACGCAAGTCTTAAAGCTTCCATTTCTACTTTGGAAGAATTAGTGGTGTCTTTAACTTCGAACAAAACTTTACCTGTTTTTACCACAGCTACCCATTCTTCAGGAGAACCTTTACCAGAACCCATTCTTACTTCTAAAGGTTTTTTAGTTAAGGATAGATGTGGGAAAATGTTGATCCACACTTTTCCTGTTCTTTTCATGTAACGTGTCATTGCAATACGAGCGGCTTCAATTTGTTTGTTAGTGATAAAAGCACCTTCTTTGGCAACCAAAGCGTGGTTTCCGTTGGCAATAACGTTTTTACCTTTGGATTTTCCTTCAAAACTAACGCGGTGAGGACGACGATATTTAGTTCTTTTTGGCATTAACATGATTATTGTTGCCTCCTTTGAAATTGCGAGGGCGTCTGTTAGGAGTGTTAGAAGATTGGGAAGCAAACGGTTTTCTAGTGTCTAGAATGGTTTGTCCTGGTAAAACTTCACCGTGGAAAATCCATACTTTAATTCCTAAAACTCCATAAGTAGTGTGAGCTTCAACAGCAGCGTAATCGATGTCTGCTCTTAGAGTGTGTAGAGGAACTCTGCCTTCGGCATGTCCTTCGCTACGAGCTATTTCAGCACCACCCAAACGACCAGAAATTAAAGTTTTTACTCCTTTGGCACCAGCTTTTAGGGCTTTTTGGATTGCCATTTTTTGAACACGGCGGAAAAACATACGATTTTCTAGTTGTTCAGCCATATTTTGAGCAATTAATAAAGCGATTTTATCAGAGTTTTTAACTTCTAACAAGTTAAGATTAACGTCTTTTTGGGTAAGTTCTTTGAGTTTGGCAACTAATTTGTTACGTGTATCGCCATCTTTTCCAATAATAACGCCTGGTTTAGCGGTGTGGACAGAAATAGTGATACGGTTTTTATTTTTTTCTTTTAGGCGTTCAATGTCAATTTGACTGATAGCACTTTTTTTAGTAAAATTATTGATTAGTTTACGAATTAAAAAATCTTCTTTAATTAAATTAGGAATTTCTTTATCATTAACACACCATTGAGATTCCCAAGTTCTAATAATGCCTAATCTTAAGCCGTTAGGATTAGTTTTTTGACCCACTTTGTTCTTCCTCCTTTGATGTTTGCAAGTTTGTGCTAGAAGTTATTACTAAAGTAATGTGGCTGGTTCTTTTTTTAATCATATCACCAGAACCTTTAGCTCTTGGAAACATACGTTTTAAACGCAAACCTTCGTTGACAAAAACTTCTTTAACATAAAGTTGTTCGCGGTTTAATTTTAAATTATTAACAGCATTGGAAACAGCACTGTTTAAAAGTTTTAAAATAACGGGAGCAGCTACTTTAGGGGTAAAAGTTAAAATGGCTTGAGCTTGTGCAATATTTTTTCCTCGAATTAAATCAACAACTAAACGTGCTTTTCGAGGGGCGATTGAAACTTTTCTAGCAATCGCTTTGGCGTTTTTGGTTTCCATAGTTATTCCTTCCCATTATTTTTTTTGCATTTTTTTGTCTTTTTTGTTGTGTCCGCGGTAAGTACGCGTAGGGGAAAATTCACCTAACTTATGTCCTACCATGTTTTCTGTAATGTAGACTGGAATGTGTTCGCGTCCGTTATAAACAGCGATTTTGTGTCCTACAAAAATAGGTGTGATTGTAGAACTGCGTGACCAAGTTTGGATCACTTTTTTGTTTTTTAAGTTTTTTTGTTTTTCTATTTTTGCTAATAGATGGCTAGCAACAATAGGTCCTTTTTTAACTGAACGTGGCATATTAACAACTCCTTATTTTGTACGACGTCTAATAATTAAAGCATTAGATGCTTTTTTAAGGTCACGAGTTTTGACCCCACGAGCTTTTTTGCCCCAAGGTGTCATTGGTGATTTGCGTCCAATAGGAGCTCTACCTTCACCACCGCCATGAGGGTGATCGTTCGGGTTCATCGCAGAACCTCTTACTGTTGGTCTTATTCCTAAGAAACGTTTTTTGCCTGCTTTACCGTAATTAATTAGTTTATAAGATTCGTTGCCGATCTCTCCAATAGTAGCACGACAAGTTCCAAGAACTTTGCGAACTTCGCCTGATTGAAGACGTAATAGCACGTATTTGTCTTCTCTACTAATAATTTGACAAGAAGAACCAGCACTACGAGCAATTTGTCCGCCTTTACCTGGTTTTAATTCGATGTTATGAACGGTGGTTCCTATTGGAATATTCATTAAAGGAAGGCAATTGGCAACTTTAATATCTACTTCTTTACCAGAGACAATTTGCATCCCTACTGTAAGTCCTTTAGGAGCAAGAATGTATCTTTTTTCGCCGTCTACATAGTGAATTAAAGCGATGTTAGCACTGCGGTTTGGATCGTATTCAATGGTAGCTACTTT
>NZ_BBIY01000032.1:0-19461 GCF_000744065.1 'Chrysanthemum coronarium' phytoplasma | reverse complement strand
AACAAACTAAGAGCTTCTTTAATTACTTGTCCTTTACAAAAACGCTTTTTTTGAATCACTTTGTCAATGCTTTCAAACATACAAGCAACATCATGATCACGTGTTAATAAATGGTTTAGATAGTAAGTATAGCCCTTAAAAGAAGGCACTCTACCACTAGAAGTATGATTTTTTTGTAAAAACCCTTCTTTTTCTAATTGCACCATATCATAACGAATAGTAGCACTTGCAAATTTAAGATAAGGCAAATGGGTAAGCAGTTTAGAACCTACGGGTTGTCCTTTTTGTGAATAGTTTTCCACTACAGCCTTTAAGATTAATTTTTTTCTATCTGAAAGCATATTCATCACCTCTTGGCACTCACATTAACGATTGCCAATAATATTGTATTACTTTTTTTGTTGAATGTCAACCCTATATTTTCATTTTGTTATATTTTTATTAATTTTATATTAATAATTATGTATTTTGTATTAATTTTAATGTGATTATAAATAATTAATAATAATATAAAAAAGAAAAAAAGCATCCTTAAATGGGGGTAAGTTTTAGTTTTATTTAATCAAAACACTAAACCTGATGACACACCAACATCCCCCAAACCCACACAATCTTACAAACCTGATTACAGTAATAACGAAGGAATTTATACAGGAAGTAAAAGCAACCAAAATCCTTACTTACCTTCTCAAACATTTACACCCACATCACAACCACAAACAACAAACGAAAAGAAATACGAATACGAAGGGGAACTTTATGATTTAGAAATGGTCCTTAACTTCAAAACCACTATTGAAGCAAGTATTAAAACCACACAAGATTCAATTAAAAATTATCAAACTGAAAAAGAAAAAATCACCCAAATAAAACCACAACAACAAAGAGATGAAAAAACAACACGTTTAAACGAACATAAAACCAAACTAACAAACTAACAAACACAAAAAAGCAAACCAAACCTAACCCCCGAACAAAAAATGGCAATTGAATTACAACTTTGCCGAATCCAAAATTGAAATTGAAAGTTTAGAACGCGAAATTGGTATATTAGATGGTCAAATTAAATCAGTTGAAATGTTCGAAACACAATTTAATAGAACAATAGACCGTCTCCAAAATCCCTTTCCGACTACCAAAACAAACTATCCAAAATAAACGAACTACTCAAAAACTAAAAAATACCCAAAATATTTTACCCTCCCAAAATATTTTAGGCATAAAACCCAACACCCCAACCAACCAATATACCTAAAATATAAAAGAAAGGAGGTATAAAAATGAATTTAAACACAATCCCCCATCCCAAACTAACAAAAAATTACTTAAACAATATTAAGATTATCTTAAATGATAGTCTTTTTTGTTTATATAATGACTTTTTACATAATAATAGTTATAATATAAATGTGGGGAAACACTTGTCCCTTCAATATATAAAAAAAATAAATAATTTGAAAATAAATATTAAAGTTTTATTATTCTTAGTAATTATAAGTATATTGTTATTAGGTTTAATTCTATATCCACATATACAACAAGAAATAACATTAGAAATAAACTAAGAAGAACCAAAAACACTCAATTTACAAATATCCAAAGAAAAAGAACTAAAATATCATCCTCAAATAAATTCTAATATTTTAACAAAGACAACAAGAAACAATTATGACTTAATAAAAAATGAAATACTCCATGATTTATTAACTAAAACTTGGAAAGATTTTAAAAGCAAATATAGTAATCATCCTAAAACTCCACTTTTTGAAAAACAAGGATTAGGGTTTATTTATAATAGTTATTTAAATATCCAAAAAAACCAAAAACACACAATAGATAAAATCCATTATACTCAACAATTTCAAGAAAAAATGTTAGAAATATACACCAAAGAACTAAATTTTATACTCAATTTACAATTATCATACATTTATTTAATTACTGACAAACCCATATTTTAAAACATTAACTCATCTTTTTACAACCCCAAAAACTTTATAATATAAAAAAACTTTTAAAATAATAAATTATTAAAATAATAAAAAAATGATAAAATAAAATTAAGAACCAAAGATAAACACAATAGCACTTTTTAAAATAGAAAGCAAACTAAATGACCCGCAACAAAAAATATATCCTTATTACAACTATCTTTTTAATTTTAATTGGAATTACAACTTTTTATTTCTTTGTAAAACCTCAATTATTCACTTCTGATGCGATGTTATTAAAAACCTCATCACAAAATAACAATAAAACTGAAATAAATAATAAAATAGAAGTCTCACAAGAAAATTTTAACAAAAGACTAAAATATATTACCAATAATGAACTTAAAGAACTACCAAAAATTCTACCTATAAAAGCAAAAGAAAAAGAACTACGCAAACAATACCAACAACAACAAATGTCTTTCATGTCTCAAGACGAAAAAGAATCATACGAAAATATTTTAAAAATAAATAACAAAATGGATGACATATCATTAAGCAGCAAAAAGATAAATAAAGATATAAAAGTTTTAGAAAGACAATACGCAGAAGCAAACGAACAAGAAAAAAGAAAAATAGAAGATAAAATTAATCGCATTGGTGATACATTACAAAAATTAAGTCAACAAAACAAACAATTAGAAAAGGATCAAACTTTAGCAATTACAAGGCATAACAATTTATTTCAAAATTTACAAACTAAAAATAAATTTAGTCAAATAGACATCCAACCTTACGAAAATGCTTTAAAAGAAATATACAATATTAAAAATTAATCCAAATCAATAAGACTCTCAATAAATGAGAGTCTTTTTTTTTATTATATAATTGAAATCACCTCCTTTAATATGGCAAAAAGTATCTTTTTTTTCACTTTTTTAACTGTTTTTGAGCGATTTTTACGCAAAAAAAAGAGTAAAATAAAGGTAAGGAGGTAAATTTATAATGAAAGGTAACTAAAAAATGAAAACCCTAAATAAAAAAAATATTACTATTACAATATCCATAATTACTGTTTTATCTATTTTAATAATTATTTGGACATATTTGGACGCAAAACACAAAATAAAAATCAAAGAAGAAAATCAAAAATTAGAAAATAAAAATGAACTTGCATTTAATTCTTTTTTTGAAAAACATCCAAATATAAAAGAAAAAATTATAAATTCCGAAATACCGAAACAAAATCCATCCCAATTAAAAAATATAATATTAATAAAATAACTGTTGCCCTTTATTTAATTTATCCAGATTTATAAAACAATATCATAAGAGAGTATTGTTTTTTTGAAGGAATGAATCCCACTCAAAAATATATTAATGGAAAAATAAATTTCTTTGAAAAAAAGATTTTGAAACATTAAATAAAATTTTGTCATCATATTATATCATTTGGACTGAAGGCAAAAATAATTTATATAATTTAGAATACGAAAATGCAAAACCTAAAGAAAAATATGGTTGTCAAATTTCTAAAGCTGACTATTCATTAATACAAACTAGCAAACCAGATGCCACTGATGAATTATTAAATACAAATTGTAACAATAATGATAATTGCTATAATGAAAAATATTCTTTTATAAACACAATCAATAATATTGATATAAAAAAATATTGAAAAATAGCAATATATCTTCTAAAACACCTTATATACGCTTTATAACTAAAAATTTAGAAATTAATTTTGATTGGTTAAGATTAATTTGTGAAACATTTAAAGATGAACTTCAATTTACTTCCCAAGCTCAAGAAAAAACATTACAATCCCAAGAAAATGCAATCAAAGCTCAAGAAAAAATAAAACAAAAGCAAGAAGGGCACCAATGGTACACCGAAAGAACAAAAGAATTTATAACAGGATCCAAAGATAGACTTACTAGGGCACAAAATAATAATATGCCCATTTTTGATATAAATTTAAAATGCTACGAAGACAAAGTTCCTTATTTAAATTTTAAATACAACCAAAATGATTTTATTAATTTTATGAAAAAATTAAATATCCCTAAAGAGGATAAAAAATATGATATCCGAACTTTTATTATCTATAATTTAACAAATAATATTGTAAACCCTAAAAATAAATATATCATATAAGAATAAATTTCAATATATTTTAAAAAAATAATTTTATGAATCAAAAAAATATGAAAGATTATTTTATACTATATGAATTTTTCTAAACAACAAATTAAAATTATATTATTTATTTTAATATTATCTTTATTAACTGGTTTTGCTTTTTATTTTACATACAAACATTTAAATAAAAACTTAAATAAAAATGAAACCCAAAACCAAAAAACACCCCAAACAACAAAATATAAAGAACTTAGCAACCCACATTAAAAAATAAAAAATATTATTTCTAAAATTAATATTTTTATTTCTGAAAAAGATCCCCAAATTAAAGAAGCAAAAAAACAAAACACAAATCAAAGAATACAATCTGAAGAATCAAATTACCCAAATCAAGTAGAAATTAATTTAATTAATAAACTTAAAGATTTATTTGAAAGTTTATCACTTTCTTTAACGGATGCATAAAATCCTTTTGAAATAACAGAAACCCTAAAATCAAATCCTCAATTTTTTTAATCCTGGATTTTATAAAAAATAAACAAATTACAGAAGACTTAAAAGCTGAAATACCTTCCACTTGGGAAACAATTTATACCAATAACATTGATTTTGCAAACTTATTCCACAAAGAAGAACAAATAAAATTAATTAATGATTTATTTAATTAATTTGAAACATTTAGAATTAACAATACACCACCCCAAAAAATAATAGAAGAAGAACAAGATAATAATGATGAAGTTAAAAAAGGAGCACAAAACATTAAAGAATTATTTGACTCATTGTTAACAAATCAAAGTTTACATTATAATGTTTTTTTGTCAAACCTTTATAAAAGTATTAACGCAATTAAAGATTGTAATGAATTCAAATATGTTTGCTCAAATTTGCCTATCAAAAGAGAAGCTCAATTCGCATTCAATAAAAAAAAAATAAAATTAAAATTCCAACCTTTATTAGATAAAATAAATAGTTTTTTACAAAATAATAAAAAAGAAATTATATTAATTCCTGAGCCAATCAACCCAAATCAAACACAAAATGCAATGAGCAAAGAGCAATTTATAAATTTAATCAAAGGAAAATTAAATAATTTAGAATCAATTTTTAATCCTTATTATATAGTTCCTGAAGCTTTACCTTCAAATAATATTTTAGATATATTTGCAACTTTTAAAGAAACATATAATGGTTTTAATAATGGATTCCATATAGACAATTGTAATGAACAAGAATCTATAAACACTTTAGAAAATATGTTAATGAATTTTAAAAAAATAAAAAATTATCAAAACCCTTCTAATGAATTAGAAACTAATTTTTTTCAATCTTATTTCAAACTTTTAAATGATATAGACCAAATCAAAAAAACATAATCAAGGATAAATAATAATATGAACATTTTGAAAAAATTTAATACTAAAAAAACATTACTTATAGTAATTATGTTTTGTAGCATTTGGTTTATATTTCTTTTATTATCAATTGCTCCTGTTTTTTTAAGTGATGTTGTTTTTAAAAGTTCAGGAACTAAGATAAGTCATAATACTATAGATGAATACATTGATGAAGAAATACAAAATTTAAAAAGCTATAAAATGGCGCAAGAAGCATTAAACAAACTTAAAGCCAAAAAACAAATTAATTTTTCTGAAAAAGAAAATTTATTGCAAATCATTGAAAATAGCGATATATCGGAAGAAGATAAAAAAAATCTTCAAACTGCTTTAGATTCAAATATAATCTTTTCTGTAAATCCACAATCCAATGCATTATCAAAAGCAAATTTAATTATTTTAGAAAAAATAACAGATAAAAATACAAAAAAAATAAAAAACATTAATTTTATCAAAAAAGAAAATGATTTTATTCATTCAGAACCTATTTATAAAATAGAAATTATAAAACAAAATGACACTTATTATTTAATTACAGATGACCGTTTTTTTAACAAAAAGAAAGATTTTTTAGAAGAAAACAAAATTAAAATACCTTTTGAATACTACAAAAAAAACTAATTTATTAAGGGTTTTATTTGGTCCTATAGTATATCTACATTCTATGATTTTTATATTTTATATTATTCATGGACTACGTAGAAATTCTGGAAAATTAAAATCTAATTCTAAAATTTCTTCTTCACAAAAATCTTTATTTAGTTTTAAAAATGTTGCAGGAAATGAATAAGAAAAAGAAGAAATGAAAGAATTGATTGATTTTTTAAAACAACCCCAAAAATATGCTGTTATGGGAGCTTGCATTCCTAAAGAAGTATTATTATCGGGTCCTCCTGGTACTGGCAAAACCTTACTTGCAAAAGCTCTTGCAGGAGAAGCAGGAGTACCATTTTATGCAGTATCTGGTTCTGAATTTGTAGAAAGATATATAGGAGTTGGGGCTTCTCGTGTAAGAGAATTATTTAAAGGAGCTAAATATAATGATCCTTGTTTTTTATTTATTGATGAAATAGATGTTTTAGGAGGCAAAAGGGGTCATGATTCTAGCGGAGGGCAAGAAAAAGATCAAACTCTCAACCAATTATTAACTGAGATGGATGGGTTTACTAAATCACAAGGTATTATTGTGGTGGCTGCAACTAATAGAGCTGATATACTAGATTCTGCCTTACTTCGTCCAGGAAGATTTGACAAACAATTTATTGTAGGTCTTCCTGATGTAAAAGCAAGAAAAGCAATTTTACAAGTTCATGCCAGAAATAAAAAAATTGATGTTAACATTGATTTTACTTCTATTGCTAAACAAACTCCAGGCATGTCAGGAGCACAACTTGGAGTTGTTCTAAATGAGGCTTCAATTTTGGCTGTAAGAAATAAAAAAAATGTAATTACTTTAGAAGAATTAGAAGAAGCAATTGACCGTGTTTTGATGGTTTCTGCCAAAAAATCAATCAAATACAACGAAGAAGAACGAAAAATTGTAGCTTATCATGAAGCAGGACATGCCGTTATTGGATTAAAACTTAAATACGCACAAAAGGTACAAAAAATAACTATTATTCCTCGAGGCTCTTCTGGTGGCTATAATTTAATAATGCCAGAAAAAGAAACTTTTTTTACTTCTGATAAAAAAATGCTAGCTCAAATTACATCTTATTTGGGTGGACGCGTAGCTGAAGAAATAATTTTTAATGAAGTTTCTAATGGGGCTTATGATGATTTTAGACAAGAAACAAAAATAGCTCGTTTAATGGTTACTAAATATGGTATGAGTAGTTTAGGAGTGAGCCAGGATTCTGAGTTTTCCGATAAAACAGCAATAGATTTAGAAATCAAAAAAATTATTGCAAAATGTTATACTAAAGCAAAAGAAATTATTTCACAAAATAAAGACTTATTAGATCAAATTACTAATTTATTATTAGAACAAGAAACAATCACTAAAGAAGAAAGAGATAAACTTCTATAATCAAATATACTAAATAAGGCTCTCAATAAATGAGAGTCTTATTTTTATTTATTACCTCCAATATTTCAACAAATACATAATAAAAGCAACAAAAAGACACTTTTAATTCCAACATAGTTGTTTTTTTATTAATTTACAAGTATAATAAAGTATAATATTAAAGATGCAGTAAAAAATTATTAAATGTTACAAATCAAAAAACTATTATAAATTAGTGTAACTTTTTACTTTTGAACAATTATTTAACTTTATTTCACAAATAAAATTATTACTCCAACCATAATTGTTATAAAAGCAAAATACCAAAATACTTTTTATTAGGGTCTTAACTAAAAATATTAAGTCTTACAAATTTTTTACTTAAAGTAAAAATGACAGCAAATACACAGTTGATAGTTTTTAAAATGATTCTTTTTTTCAAGATTATTAATTATTTAGCAACTCCAAACAATAACTTGAAATCATAAAGGGTTTAAAAATATCTTATAAAAAGGGTTTAGTGTTTTTGTGCACTTAGCAAACATTTTATATTTATATCTGTATAATTTAATTTTTAAATTAAAAAGAAAGATGAGGAATTTATGAATACTTTATTCGAACAATTACCTATTTTAGAGCAAACTAAAAAAGCTTTAAAAGAACTCAATTTTATTGATGCTACTCCAATTCAGGCCTTAGTAATTCCAGAAATTATAAAAGGACACGACGTAATTGGACAAGCTCAAACAGGAACAGGAAAAACTTTTGCTTTTGGTATTCCCATTATCGAAAAAATTGAACCAAAAATCCAAAAAACTCAAAGTTTAATTTTATGCCCTACTAGAGAATTAACTCTCCAAGTATACGAAGAATTAAAAAAATTACTAAGATTTTATCCAGAAATAAGAATCGCTGTTGTTTATGGTGGTGAATCTTACACCAAACAATTTAGAGCCCTAGAAGCTAAACCTCATTTAATTATTGCTACTCCTGGACGTGCAATTGACCATCTAGAAAGAGGTAAAATCGACCTCTCAGCACTAAAAATTCTAACTCTTGACGAAGCAGATGAAATGTTAAAAATGGGATTCCAAGAAGCCTTAGAAACAATCTTAAAAAAGATTCCAGAAGAAAGACAAACTGTTTTATTCTCAGCAACTCTACCTCAATTTATTAAAAAAATAGCAAGCAAATACCAAAAAGACACTAAAATCCTACAAGTTCCTGTTAAAAACATTGCAGTTAATGCAATCGAACAAAATTACTTTTTAGTAAAAGAAGTTGACAAAGCTAAATTATTAGTACGTTTACTAGACTTAAAAAAAGATTATTCAGCTATCTTATTTGCAAACACTAAAAAAGATGTTGACGAAATTACAGCCTACCTTCAAGACAAAGGCTTTTTAGCTGATGCAGTTCACGGTGATTTAAAACAAAATCAAAGACAATATGTAATGAATAATTTCCGTAAAGGCAAAATCAAAATCTTAATTGCAACTGATGTAGCTGCAAGAGGACTTGACATTTCTGACATCAAAATGGTAATTAACTATGACTTACCACACGAAGACGAAGTTTATGTTCACCGTATCGGAAGAACTGGAAGAGCTGGCAAAAAAGGTTTAGCTTACAGTTTAATTAGCCCCAGAAAAGTAAGCCAACTTAAAAAATTAGAATACTACTTAAAAGAAAAAATTACTTTACTAGATATTCCTTCTGTTCAAAGCATCAAATTACAAAATGCCAAAGATTTAGAAAAAAAGCTATTAAACATCATTGAAAAAAACAACGAAGACGCTACTCCAAATCCATTAGCACAAAAGTTATTAGAAACTTTTTCTTCTGAACAAATTATCCAAGGATTATTGAAAAACTTTTTACCAAAAGAAAGAAATTACACTGACATCCTTCCTCCAAGAATGACTACTAACAATTCTTTTACCAGATCACGTTTTGGTGGCGAATCTAGATTTGATTCTTATGGTTCTAACAACTCTTACGGCAATAACTCTTACCAAAGAGCAAATAGCAACTTTATAGAAGTAGTTATTAATTTAGGCAAAAAAGACAATATTAATCCTCCAATATTATTAAAATTATTAAAAGACCATTTCCAAATTTATGGCAAAAATATTGGCAATATCAAACACTTAACTCACGAAACTATTTTTGAAGTAGCAAGTCGTTTTTGGAATCAAATGAAAAGCAAAACTAATATTCGTTTCCAAAACAAAACTTTAATTCTTAACAAAAAAGATTAAAAACTAATAAATTAACAAAATAATAATTTAATAATAACAAAAAAGCTAGCTTCAAAAAGCTAGCTTTTTATTATATTTGCATAATTTAAAATAAAAATAAAAAATCAATTAATTTCAATTAATAATTTAGATTAATTGCTAATATTATATCTTTTTTTAATTTCAGCAACCAAATGATTATAAATTTTAGGATTATTAGTTAAATATTTTTTAACACTTTCTGTTCCTTGACCAATTTTTTCATCTTTAAAACTATACCAAGAACCACTTTTTTGAATCAAATTAAGGTTAGTTGCTAAATCAATTACTTCTATCATTTTAGCAATAACTTTATCATAAATAATATCAATAGTAGCAGTTTTAAGAGGAGATGAAATTGTCGATTTAACTACTTTTACTTTGGAACGAATCCCTACAACTTGGTCCCCTTGTTTAAGGGTTTCTGCTCTTCTAATGTCTAAACACAAAGAAGCAAAAAATTTTAAGGCTTTAAAACCTGGAGTTACTTCAGGATTACCAAAAACCATCCCTGTTTTTTCTCTAAGTTGATTAATATAGATAACAACTGTATCAGTTGTTTACGCATGGCTTGCCCCATTATTCGTGCTTGCAAACTCATAGCCATATTAACCATATCGCCTACTAATTCTGCCTCAGGAAATAATACTGCTACAGAATCAACTACCAAAAGACTAATTTTGCCACTTGCAATTAATCTACAAGCAATATCTAAAGCTTTTTCACCTGAATCAGGTTGTGAGATTAAAAGTTTATCAAGATTTACTCCAATAGCCTTTGCATAACCTGGGTCTAAGGCATGTTCTGCATCAATAAAAGCAACATTACCTCCCTTTTTTATGGCCTCTGCAATGGCATGCAAAGTTAAAGTAGTTTTGCCTGAACTTTCAAGACCATAAATTTCAATAATTCTTCCTTTAGCATAACCACCAATTTCTAAGGCAATATCCAACGACAAAGAACCAGTAGAAATAGATTCAATTCTTTTATGAGTTTTGGAGTTGAATTACATAATGCTACCTTTAACAAACTTTTTTTCAATTTCCTTAATAGTTTCTTCTAAATCGTTTTTGTTTTGTGTATTTTGCATAAATAATTTTCCTTTGGTTTTTTATTTTAGTTTTGATGAAATATAATTTTTAAATATTGTAAGTAAAATAATAAAGATAAAAGAGCAAGATGAAAATAATTATTAAAGATAAATGTAAAAATTTAGAAACATATATAAAAGACAGATTTTAAAATATAATAAAAACAGCAGTAACAAAATAAAGATCTCACTGAACCCCAAAAACTAGAAAATAAATATTTTAAAAAAATAGGGTACAGTGAGGATCAAAAAAATGAATTACTCAGGAGCAAAATTTTTACGAATAATTTTATAATTTTTAAAAAAATAATCAAAACCAGAAACAATAGTTAAAACAACTGAAACAAGCAAGCAAATATCACCTATATTACTTAGATATCCAAACCATTTTTTTAAATTTGCATCACAAGCAAAAGTAGAAGAAGTATACAACCCAAAAAAAAGGCAAATGATGGCAACAAATGTAAAAACGGTTTTGGCTTTGCCCCAAAAAGATGCACTAATAACAACTCCTTCTTTATTAGAAGCTACCAATCTTATTCCTGTTACTAAAAATTCTCTAATCACTATAATCATAATAACAGCAGTAAAAAATTTTTTAGGCATTTGAGTATCTGCAAATAAAAAAGTTCCTTGCGTAGCAGACAAACGACATTGACAAATATAAAAAAGTGTGATAATAACTAATAATTTATCGGCAATAGGATCAAAAAACTTACCAAAAACAGTTTGTTGTTGATATTTTTTAGCTATATAACCATCCAAATAATCAGTAATAGCAGCCACTATAAAGATAATTTGAAAAGTCAAAACATTGGCAAATTCAGGCTCACTTTCACTTACACACATCAAAGGCAAAAGCACAAACACTAAAACAATCCTAAAAACAGTAATTAAATTAGCCAACAAAGGAAACATACATTACTCCTGTAGTAATTTTGTAAAAAAACTCATATTTTTGTTTAATTAAATATGGTTGAAAAAAACAAATCATTTCTTTGAATATCAAAAAATAAAAATAGTAAATGTTTAAGGGCAAAAATAAGATTTTTAAAACCTCTTATATACTATTATTATAACATTATTGATAAATGTTTTTAGTAAGTGTTTTTATATACATAACATAATTGTTATTATTTTGAGTAATTATTACAATTAAAAGATGCATTATAAAAACTCTACATTTATCTACATTTAAAAAGTAAATTAAATTTGTTCTACATTTATAAATAAATTTTGTATAAAGAAAACATATTTAACTTAATTTTTAAATGTTTATAATACAAATAAATTAGCAAAATGTTTTTTATAGTTTTTTGTGTTTAAAAATCTCACGGCACCCAACTATTAGCATAAACAAATCGAAGGGCACCGCAATAGTTAAAAATGTTTTATAATTTTGATATAAATATGTTAGCTATTTTGCATTGCAATAATTTCAATCAAATAACCTAATAATAAAATACTAAAATAATATTAAATAATCATAAATACTTATGATAAATATTTTTCATATTTATATATATAAAATATAATTAATATAACAAAGGATAAGTAATACTAGCTACCACTACTACTAAAGCTCCACCAATACGAGTAGCTATTTGAGCAAAAGGCATTAATCCCATCAAATCAGAAGCTGATAAAATAGCAACATTACCAGCACCTCCAATACTATTGGTACAAAGCCCTGCAGTAATTGATGATTCTACTGGATAATAACCTAACTTTTTGCCTAAATACCCTGCTACTAAAGCAACTGATAATACACACATTATACATGTAAAGACAAATTTAACATTTAATTGTTTTAACATATATTCCATTGGAATACTAGAACCTAAAATTACTAAAAAAGCAGATGTAAAATTAGTAGTAACAAATTTAGAAGCTTGATTAATACAACTATTATAATAATCAGATACTACATTAAATAATTTCATCAAAACAACTACAAACACTAAAAAAACAATATATTCTGGTAGGTATTTTTTAATATTTGGTAATAATAAAATTAAGGATTCTTTTATTAAAACACTCAATAAATATAAAGTAAAAATAGCAATTAAACCTGCAGTTATTTGAGGATAACTTAATTTTTCAGGAACTGATTTAGAAGTATTTTTATCTGGATTTTTTAGAGTTTCTTTAACTTCCAATTTACCATAACCACTATATTTAGCAGTTTTCAAAAATTTCTTAATAATCCCAGAAGCAAAAATACTAAAGATTCCTCCTACTAATAAAGCAGGAGTCATATGAGACATAAAAGGTTCTTGCCAATCTAGATTCTGCCCAGCATAAGCATTTTTTAAAGGAGTAACTCCAGATGACATACCACCACTTGCTAAAGGAGCAAAAATATAAAAGACAGCATCTAAAAAGCCCCCTTTAGAAGTTTGAGAGGCATTTTCTAGCCCTCCAATAGGATTTAATAAAGCCCCCAAAGTTCCTACAACTAAAACACCAGTAAGCAAAGATACTAATATTAAAGGAATAAATTTTTTAAAAGAACTTTTTAATAACTTTTTATCCATACTTAAAAAACTACCAATAATTAAAGCAGAAACGAAAAAATTAGCAAAACCAATAGCTTTATAAGTATATTGAGTTTCTTTTACTGTTATAGACTCAGCATTTAAATGTTTCATAATACTTTGCATAAACTTTTGCATTTGCAAAAAGATAGAATCATCTTTAAAAAAAGGATAAGTAAACAAAATAGAAGGTACTAAAATACATAAAATAGAACCACCTCCAATATCTTTTAAGAGGGGAGTTTTAGCACCTATTTTTTGTAAAACAGCAGCTAAAAGCATAGCTATTAATAAAGGGGTAATTAATGGATGAAATGCAGGATTAAATTTCTTAGTAGTTTGAAAACTTACAAATCCCAAAACAAAAACTTGCACAAAAACTACTAAACTCATCAAACAAAAAAGTGGTACACTAAAACCTAAAATAGTTTTTTGAGGAACAAAAATACTATTAACTTTTTTAGAGTCTTTATTATCTTTATTATTATTTTTTTCTTTATTATCTGGGGAACTTTGTTCCTGTTCTATACTCATTTTCTTACTACTCCAGTTTCTTTAGCTACTTTACAAACTGCCAAAGCAATTTGTTTAACTACTTCTTTATTAAAGGAAGTTGGTAAAATATTATTTTCATTTAAATCTTGTTCTTTAATGATGTTTTTTAGAGCATAAATAGCAGCTTTTTTCATCTCTTCGGTAATTTGAGTTGCTTTAGCATCTAATGCCCCACGGAAAACACCTGGAAAAGCAAGACAATTATTTACTTGATTAGGAAAATCAGATCTCCCAGTAGCAACAATTCTAGCCCCACCTTTTTTAGCTTCATCTGGCATAATTTCTGGTACTGGATTAGCTAGAGCAAAAACAATTGCATCTTTTGCCATAGTAGATACCATTTCAGCTGTAACAATACCAGGAGCAGATACACCAACAAAAATATCTTTTCCTTTAAGTACTTCTTTCAAAGTTCCTTTTTCTTGATATTTATTAGTTACTTCAACTAATTTTTTTTGCGGCTCATTAAGATTGGCTACTCCTTTATATAAAGCTCCTGTTTTATCAACTAAAACAATATTGTTAACTTTTAATAACAAAAACATTTTAGCAATTGCCATCCCTGCAGAACCTGCTCCATTAATAACTACTTGAACATCTTCAATAGATTTTTTAACTACTTTTAAAGCATTTAGAATTCCTGCAGCAACTACAATAGCAGTACCATGTTGATCATCATGAAAAACAGGAATATCAAGTTTAGCTTTAAGAGCATCTTCAACTTCAATACATTGAGGCGACTTAATATCTTCTAAATTAATTGCTCCAAAAACAGTTGAAATTTTAGACACAATATTTACTATTTCTTGAGAATCAGTAGAATCAATACAAATAGGAAAAGAATCAATCCCTGCTAATTCCTTAAACAAAATAGCTTTTCCTTCCATTACTGGCAAAGAAGCTTTCGGACCAATATTACCCAATCCTAAAACTGCAGTCCCATTTGTAACAACACCTACCATATTGCCTTTCATAGTATAACGATAAACATCACTAGGATTTTCCTTAATTTTTAAACAAGGCTCTGCTACTCCTGGAGTATAAGCTAATGCTAAATCATCTAAGTTTTGTACTTTTACTTTACTTACAATACCTACTTTACCTTTATTTTTTTCATGTATTTCTAATGCTTTTTCTTTGATGTTCATTTAACTGAAAATCTCCTTTTATATTTCTTTATGTATTTTATATATATTTGAAGGGTGATTTGATCTTGAAATTATTACCAAAAAATAATCATCCGTCTATATTTTATACCTTATTTAATAAAATAATTAATATTTTTTTTACTTTTTTAACATTTATTTAAATATTTAAACTTTAATACATTAAAAAAATAAAAAAAATCAATAATTACATTATTTTTAACGTTTTTTACTCAAAAAAAAAAAAAAGAGTAAAATAAAGGTAAGGGAGATTTTTTTGTGTCCTATTAAACCCAAAGGAGACAAAAATGTATCAAAATAAAAAACAACCTAATTATACTTTATGGACTATTTTATTACTTATTTTTATTTCTACTGAAGTTGTTTGTGTAGTTGTTACAGTAGCATTTAAAAACACAAAAGAGCCCCAAGAAGAACAAATACCAACCCCAACCTCTTACAAACCTAACTATACCCCCAATAAAGGAACTTACACAGAAAATAAAGAAGAAGCTACCAACTCCCCCCCCCCCAATAAAGCACCCATCAATACCATAAATTCTACAACATCATGCAAGAAGCAGCAGATTTTTATTCCCATCAATTAAAACACAACA
This sequence comes from 'Chrysanthemum coronarium' phytoplasma, assembly GCF_000744065.1. Classification (NCBI taxonomy): domain Bacteria; kingdom Bacillati; phylum Mycoplasmatota; class Mollicutes; order Acholeplasmatales; family Acholeplasmataceae; genus Candidatus Phytoplasma; species 'Chrysanthemum coronarium' phytoplasma. The sequence goes on along the minus strand of NZ_BBIY01000032.1, from coordinate 3,757 downwards.
AACAAGTCCTCAATTATTTAGAAAAAAGGGGCTTTGACAATGACATAATAAAACATTTTAAATTAAGTTATGCTCCCAAAGCTTCCCATTTATCACGTTATTTAATGGAAGGTACCAAATTTGACTCTGATGACCTCAAAACATTAAGTCTCATCAATCAAGACGACAAAACCGCACTTTTTGTAAAAGATATGAAAGATTTGATACAATCCACACTTTCCGACAACAAAGAACTCCTTGCACAAAAAGAACAAGAAATAGCAAACTACCCCAATCAACCTTAAAACAATAAAGACCTCTATAAAATAGAGGTCTTTTCTTATTATATATTAAGTTGATGTTATTTTGGTTAAAATAATGGTTTAATTGTTGGTAATTGGTTTTCATATATTCGTTAATAGAAAGATTAAAGGCATCTTTGTTAAAAAAACATTTTAAGATTTCCACAGTTTGGATATTAGTATTAAATTTTTGAATATTAAAAAAATCTTGGTTATTTAACATTTGATATTCCTTTCTTTAAATAAAAAAAGACCTTTAAATTAAGGTCTTTTGTTGGTTTTTTTAGTTTTAAAAATTCTTTTTGTTTTTCAAGTAATGGTGCCATCTTTATGAATGGTTTTGATTTTTCCATTAGAAAAATAGATGTAAGTATTGCTGTTTTGACAGGTCTTTTTAGTTATGATCGACATTTGATAGTACTCCTATTTGTTTAATAATTTGTTTGACATTGGATTTGATAGAATCACTTCCGTTTAAAATTAATTTATTAACTCCACTAGTATAATGAGTGAGATAATGATTGTATCCTTGACGAACGGTTTGAAAATAAGTTAATGATTGTCTTTCAATGAGATCTCTTTGATGGTTTTTTTGTTTTTTCTTTCTAGTTCTTCCGATGAGAGGATCGATATCTAAATAAATTAATAAATCGGGTTTTTTAAGATAGTTTCATGATTTAACTTAAAGATCTTTTTTAAAGGGGGAAGTTGTTTCTTTTCCTTGGAAAAAGGAAATAATTGATAAGCATAAGCGGATGGTAACCAACGGTCTAAGATGATTAATTGGTTGTTTTTAAATAATTCCGCTTGGATTTGAGCCATATTCGCGAGACTTAAATAAAAACGAGTGAGATAATCTACTTGTTGAAAATTTAAAAATAAATCTCTAATTTCCTTCCCAATAGAACTGCTCCCTAAACCTTGATAAAGTTGATGAGGGGTTTTTAATTGGGGTTGAAGAGAATTGATAAGAGAAGTTTTTCCACTCCCGTCGAGTCCTTCAAAAACGATTAATTTCGTCATTTTTTTCTCCTTTGATTTTTAATTTGGGCATAAAAAAAAGACCTTCAAATTGAAGGTCTAAAAATATTAATTATTTAATTTCACTTAATTGTTTTAAATAAGTTGTTTGTAATAATTCTTGTTTTGTTTTGTGTAGTAATTCTAAATATTTTTAAATATCTTTAATCATTTTAGTGATAAATGTTTTATCTTGATAAATCCGAACAACATGAAAATCATCATCATTGAAATAAACTAAAAAAGTAAGCTAAGTTCGCTTGAGAACAGTAGAGTTGACATTGAACTTGGGCCCAGTAGTATTGAGGGATATTTTCTAGATAGGGATTGTTTAAAAAACTAGTCCAAGTGGATGATATTTCTTGGTTTTCATTAACAAAAGGACATTTAATTTCTAATAAAGTATTGGTTTGAGAATTATAACCATCTAAAGAAGCGGAAAATTGTTGGTGATAATCATCCATAAAAATAGCGTCTTCAAAGGTTAATTTGGTTTTTTGAATGAAAAATTGACGTGCGATGGGTTCTAGTTTTTGTCCATGAAGAGTATATTGATTAGAGGTAAAAGTGGTGCCAAAGAGTTTATCATGAACTAATTGTTCCATGGAACGAAAGGGATCTAAACCCATAATGGAAGCGATTTCAGAAGCGTTGATGTATTTTTTTCGATGTTGGTACCATAATTTAGTGCGTTGATTTAAGTGAACTGTTCCAAAACTTTAGACACTTTTTATTTTTTAAAAATTCTTTAAGGCTAACTATTAAGTTAGTCTTTTTTTCTTTTCAAAGACTAAAAAATAATTTCCTATCTTTTCTAAAAATATTTTTAGAAAGGAATTAAATGTTAAGAGAAAAATTATTTAAAGATTTTTTAAAAAGTAAAAAGAATTTAGAAATGAGTAATCAATTAATCGATTTACATTTGCCCTTAGTAAAAAAACTAGTTTCTAAATTTAAATATTACCCATGCGTACTTCAAAAAGATGATTTATACCAAGAAGGGGTTTTAGGATTAATCAAGGCTTTAGATAATTATGTAGATTTAGGTTATGACTTTATCGCTTATGCGACACCAACTATCAAATCAGAAATCAGAGAATTAATAAGAAAAAGTCATTCACCTTCCGTTCCTCAAAAGATTCATAAAACCAATAACCCTTCTTTTCAAGAAGAAAAACATACATGGCATTATCAAATCCTTAACCCTCATCAATTATGGTTAAAACAAATTCATCATGAACTCTTTTTAAAGAAGCTAAAAACCAAATTAAGTAAAAAGGAGTTTAACGTCATTAGATTAAATTTTGGAGTTCCTTTAGGAAATATCAACGAAGATTATCAACCTAGTTATTCTAATCACGAAATATCCCAAATACTAAATTTAACCTTAAGACAAGTAGAAAATATTAAAAACATCGCCATCAATAAATTAAAAAAATAAAAAGACCCGAATAAGGTCTTTTTTTATTAAGAAAGGAAATATAAATGAAGTTGAATCCTAAAATTATTTTAACTATCTTAAGTTTCACCTATATTGGTTTTATTATCACTAATATTATGACTTTATCTTTTAATTTTCAATTAGGCGTTAAAGCTAATACATTTATCAGTCTTATATCGGATATTGTCTTTTTATTTTATTTATGGATTAAGGAATACAAAAATGCAAAAATTCATTAATTGGGTTGGTTGCAAAAAGAAATTATTACCACATCTTTTACCTTTAATTCCTAAAAAATTTAAAACTTATTACGAACCCTTTTTAGGAACTGGCGCCTTATATTTATCCTTAATGCCTAAAAAAGCCGTTTTAAACGATAATGACACACAACTCATCCAAATATGGAAAAGCGTTTTATACAATCTCCCAGATTTTTATAATAAAGCATTAGCTGTTGAAAACTTTATTTATCAATATCCCAAATCACAACAAAAACAACAAAAAGAAGCTTTTAAAACCTTATTAAAGCAATATAATCATTTATTAACTAAAAATAAAAAAAGATTAACCAAAGCAGCACTTTTCTTTATTTTAAGTAAATATTGTTTTCGTGGCATTTTAAGATACAAAGATAATGCATCCTTATATACAACTTTTGGTTATAAGTCTAAATATAAAACTAGCCTATTAAATTTAAATGATTTATTCTCCTTACAAAAACATTTTCAAAAAAACAAACATCTCTTATTGTGTACTGATTATCAAAAAATAATTGCCAACGCCAAGAAAGATGATTTTGTATTTATTGATCCACCTTATTACAACGGCAAAAACATCACTATATCATCTTTTTACAAAGGAGTTTTTGGTTTTACTGAACAAGTGAAATTATTCAACTGTCTTGAAAAAGCCGATAAAAGAGGAGTTAAATGGTTATACACAAATTATGATACTCCCGAAATTAGAGCATTATTTAAAAATTATTACTTCCAAAGTATCAAATCTAGTACTACCT
>NZ_BBIY01000033.1:0-3441 GCF_000744065.1 'Chrysanthemum coronarium' phytoplasma | reverse complement strand
TGATGACCCATAATTCCAAAACCTACACTGCGGTTAATAAAATTAGCTTTGGCAACAGCTGGCACATAACTAATGTTAGTGTTTTCAGAAACACAATTCATTACTTCCATCGCCATAAAAACAGTTTCTTGAATGGTATTGTTAGTAATCATGTTTCCCATGTGTCCTGATGCTAGATTGCATGAAACGTCCATACCAATTTCGTCTTGTTGGGTTTGATGGTAATCTTTGTAATGTGAAGTGATAGTAGGTTGGAGGATTTCAGTACATAAATTAGAAAACTTGACTTTCAGATCGGAAGTGTTTGCTTGATTGGTGTTGTCGCAAAACATTAAGTAAGGATAACCTGATTCGCCTTGCATGTGGGCAATAAGTTCTAAGAGTTGGCGTGGATTGATGGCTTTTTTTTGCACTTTGGGATTGGCAACTAAAATATCGTACCAATAGTCCATATCAACTGCGATGTCAGCAAAATTTTTGCCGTATTCTAAGAAAACAGTGTGCGGGAAAAAGGTATACATAACTTCGTTGTTGCGGGCAAGTTCAATCATTTTATTAGGAACTACAACGCCCAAAGATAAAGTTTTGACACGAACATCCTCATCAGCGCTTAATTTTTTCGTACTTAAAAAATCAATGATATCGGAGTGAAAAACGTTCAAATAAACAGCGCCAGCACCTGTACGTTGTCCCATTTGATCAGCATAACGGAAACTGTGGTCTAATAATTTGCACACACCTACAACACCTTTACACACGCCTTTGATGCCTTTGATAGATTCACCTTTGGCACGCAAATTAGTGATGTTAATCGAAACGCCACCGCCAATTTTGGAAAGTTGCATCGAAAATTCATTAATGCGGGCAATGTCGTTTAAAGAGTCACCAGCTTCTAACAAAAAGCAAGAGACAAATTCGCCACGATGTTTTTTGCCTGTGTTGAGCAAAGTGGGAGTTGCAGGAGTAAAGTCTTGGTTGATTAAGGATACAATGAGGCGTTTGGCAATTTCAAAGTCACCTTTGGCATGATAAAGGGCGTTTACTGACAAGCGGTCTTCGTAGGTTTCTAAATAGTGTTGTTTGTCGCGAGTTTTAAGGGCGTAATCGTGGTAAAATTTGAAAGCTCCCATAAAAGTTGGGAAAGTGAAATTTTTTTGGTAGGCAATTTGGTAGATTTCTTTAATTTGCGAGTGGGTGTATTTTTGCAAAAAAGCACTTTCATAATATTCGTTTTCTTGTAAAAAAGTTAATTTTTCTTGCAAAGTGGCAAAACGTTTTAGTTTGGGCAAAACTCCTTCTTGTAAAAAACTTTGTAAAGCTTCTTTGTCTTTATTGAGGTCTTTGATGTTTCCTTGTTCGTCAATAATTTGATTGTTGAGTGTAATCCAAGGTGGCAAGACGGTTTTTTTTGGGGTGAGTGTTTGAAGTTGTGCTTGCGTTTGGGATTGATAAGAAGGCAATTTTTGGTCGTTACAATAGCAAGCAAGCCATTTTTTTAAAAAAGCTCTTTCTTCTGGCATGCCCGAACCTTCGAATTTGAGAACCAAAGGCACATTGTAAGTAGAAGCGATGGTGTCGCCTGCTTTGCCATAGTTTTTGCCCCAATTTTTATTGCCAGACACAGCAACACCTATTACTTTGGTAGCGTTTTTGTCTAAAAAAGTTTTGGCATCATCAGATACTTGTCCAAATTTCACACTGCGAGTAAGTAAAAAAAAGTTTTCATCGGTTAATTTGGAAAGGGCATCTTGGATATGTTGAAAGGAAAAGTCTAGACTTTGAGCCATTTCATAAACTTGACCTTGCAAGAGACCATCATAAATAACTTTAATTTTTTTGGGAAATAAGGCTGGCATTAAAAACTCCTTTTGCTTCTTTGGCTTTTTTTGTGATTTTTTTTGCAGTTTGATTTAATTCATATTTGCATTTCAATAATGCATTTCAGTTAATTTAATACATGAAAAAGTTAAAATTGTTTGAAATAAGTTAGCTTACTGTCAAATATATTACGTATTTTAAATAATAAATTAAATTTGCATGCATTATATTATTATTCTAATAATATGTATTTTATATTAATATTATATCAAAAGAAAAAAATATAGCGGCATTAAATGGCTTAAAAAACATATTTTAGAAAAGGCTTATTCGTCAAAATAATTCGTCCCAGTATAGAATAAATATTTAAGCTACCAAACTATTTAGGTAATTGAGCAGATGCAAAATGAAAAACAAAGTAAGAAAAACATGAATTTAGGAGGGGATAAAACATGAAAATGGGCTTTTAGAAATACAAGAAAACTCTTTAAAAAAAGACCAACTCAAAAGTTGGTCTTTATATTATTAAAAAATATTAAGTTGTCTAAATAAATGAAACAGTTAGCGTATTTTACTAAATTATCAGCTTGTTTACCAAAGTTTACGGAGTTATCACCTATTCTTTCCAAGCCTAAAAAAACAATTTTAAAATTAAAAAAATAAATAGTAAAAAGATAACCTTTTAAAACTAATAAATTTAATAATAGTTTAATGATTTTAAAAAAACTAAAATCATTAAACTATTATTAAAAAAAAAGCTAAACAGTTGCCTGTTTAGCTTTTTTTTAATTGCTATTCATATTTTTCTTTAATTTTTTTTATTTTATAAAGAATATTGTAACTATTTTTGATTAAATCAATCTTATCAAAAGAAGCGTTTATAATGTTTTCTGAAAATAATTTTTTTTCTTTTAATAAAAAAATAAGAGCATGAAAAAAACAATAACCATCTCCTTTAGTGTCTTCAGGTTTTTGAATAAAAAAATGATAATTGTTATTTTTCATTTTTAAATCAATAGGATTATTATCAAAAAGAAAAGAAGATAACAAATGTTTATCATTAATTATTAAATTAAATTTACGTTTTAATTGTTTACCTAAAAAATCAAGAGTCCCTTGAATTAAAGGAGTACTTGCAGTTCTTAAAGAATAACTTAAAACATCATTTTCAAAAAAAGATGAATCGCCATTGAAAATAAGTAAATATTGTTCTTTAAATTGATCATTTTCTAATCCGTTTACAAATTGATTTAAACCTAAATATGCTAATTTACAGGTTAACTGCAAAGAGTTATTTGGATTTTTAAAACAAGTAAAAGGTTTTTCGCTTTTTGAATTTTTGCAAAATATTATAAAAAAGTAAAAGACCAAAAAAGTAAAACAAATAAAAATGATAATATTTTTATTTATTGTTTGTTTGATTATTAATTTGAATATAAATTCCTTATCTTTTCTTAAACAATAAATAATTTAAGAAAAAAATTGATATGATTTTAAAGATTTTAATTCATAGTTATTATAGCATTTATCTTAAAAAAAATTGCCAAAATTATATTTTTTTCGTAATTTGTTCTTTTAAAAAAAGAATAAAATCTTTAACTTTCATTTCAGTTCTCGTTTTTT
>NZ_BBIY01000034.1:0-13920 GCF_000744065.1 'Chrysanthemum coronarium' phytoplasma | reverse complement strand
TTTTTGGCAAAACAATATTAAAAACGTGGTTGGTCTCATTTGTGTCACTCAATTACTTTCTCAATCACAATTAGAAATTCTCAAAAAAGAAAAGATTAAAGTGATTATCGCATTAGATAACGACGAAACAGGGAGAAAACGCAGCGAAGCCTTAGGTGAACAACTTAAAGAAACAAACATTTTATACGAAATTAGACGCATTTTACCCCCTTACGACCAAACTTGTAAAGATGTTGATGATTTAACCTTATGACGTTATTTTTTGATTTTAATTTAGGAATTAAAGCTAACACAACGATAAGCCTTTTTTCTGATATAGTTTTTTTAATTTATATTTGGTTAAAGGAGCAATAAAAAATGAAAATTAATTGAATAGGGTGCAAAAAGAAAATGATTCCTCAATTATTAACCAAAATCCCCTTTAATTACAACACCTATTGCGAACCTTTTTTAGGAAGTGGGATATTATTTCAAACTTTAAAACCTAAAAAAACTATTTTAAACGATAATGATATTAATTTAATTCAACTTTGGCAAAACGCATTAAACGAACCAATTTTATTTTGCAATAATGTTATTAATTTTGAAAAACAAACAAACAAAGCCAACAATCAACAATTACAAAAAGAAAAATATAAACTTTTATTAAATATTTTTAACAAAATGAATCCTCGTGTTGGTAAAAGTTCAATTTTTTATGTATTATTGAAATATGCTTTTCGTGGTGTTTTTAAATATCAAAAAAACGGAAAAATATATATGAGTTTTGGTTATCAAAAATCAACTAAAAAGCCAATTATTGATTTAGAAGAATTACAGATAATTAAAAATAATTTTACCAACTCAAAACTTTTAAATATAGATTTTGAAAGTGTAATAAATCAATCAAAAAGTAATGATTTTATATTTGTTGACCCACCATATTTTCAGAAAGATATCAAAGATAAAGATTTTTATCAAAACCCATTTACACTTTACGACCATAAAAGACTTAACCATGCATTAAAACACGCAAATAATCGCAATGTAAAATGGTTATATACCAATTACAATTCACCTGAAATAATCGAATTATTTAAAGATTTTAATATCACAACCACCAAAACAACTACTTCACATAATTTAAAAAAAAGCAACTTTTTAGAAGAAATTATTATCAGTAATTATTAAAAAACCCAAAAAGGAGAAAAAAATATGAATAAAAAAGAATTAATTAAATCAATAGCTGAGGTAAATAAAACCTTAATAACCCAAACCGAAGAGTTTTACAACTCATTTGAGAATACTCTAATTAAAGCAATCACATCAAATGAAGAAGTGGTTTTATCCTCTAAAATTGGCAAATTCATCTTAAAAACTAGAAAAGCCCACACAACCCCCGAAACTAAATTCATCATCAATAAACAAACAGGCAAAAAAACAGGAAAAATAACTGGTAAAAACTTAAAAAATACCCGCAAAAACGGTTGTTAGTTTTAAAATGTTAAAACCAATTAAAGATGAAGTCAAAAAACCTCAATTAAAATAAAAGGAGAAACAATATGAGCGATGCAATGACCGAAACATACCAAGGAACTTACTTTAAAGACCGTTCAACCACCAAAACCCCCAAAGATAAAAGGATAAATTTACATCATTCCAACAAAACCTTTAAAAATAAAAAGAAATTACCTAAAACCAAATGAATAAATTTTATAAAAATTATTAAGAAAGTAGGAAATAATGTGGATTTTTTCAATATTTACAATAATTAGTAATTTTATATTAAATTACACTAAAGGATTTACCGCTACTGAAATCATGGAAAGAAGATTGGATGGAATCCAAACAACTCTATTTACAATATTAATCATTACTGGTTTTAAACCTATTTTTAAATTAATTAAAAAACTAATTGTTTTTATCAAAAATATGTTCCCTGGTCTCTTTTTCCCTAAAAGAAAATTAAGGAATTTAGAAAATAAATCAACCAAACAAGAACAACAAGAACAATTATTACTTCAAAAACTAGAACAAATAAAGACTTCGCAAGAAGAAATATTATCCCAAATAGAAAAACAAAAACATAAAGTAGCTATTTGGCAATCTAAAAAAGAAAGAAAAAGATTGTTAAAATCTCAAAAAAAACACACACCAATCGGAAAGGAAAATCAAAATGACTAATTCTAATTTTACTATTGGTTTTGTATCTGGGGCATTATTTGTTACTGGTTTATGTTTTGTATTTAAATATCTCTTTTTCAGTTTCCTTAAATTATTCAATCCTAACGACACTTACCCAATTAAAAGAAAAACAAAAGAAAATGAAACCCCAAAATCAAATAATCAAAAAAATATAAAAGATTTAAAAAAGGATATCGATAAAAAATTCCAATCAAGCAAGAATATAAAGAAAATACCCCATTAGAAACCTTAATAAATCAAGAAAATAATTAAAAAAAGAAAGGAAAATTAACTCAAATAAAAATTAAAACAAACCCAAAAAACAATATTAATAAAAAAATATCCTAAATAAAAGATATTTTTTCAATCTCTTTTTACTTTTGACAATTATAATTGCAATTACAGGAGGAATTGGTTATTATTTTTTCAATCATTCCAAACAACCTGTTTATGAAATTATTGTCAACAAAAACACTATATTTCAAACCAATAATAATGATTGTTTTGATGATTATAATGACAAAATTAAACAATTAAATAAAGAAATAACTATTAAAAATGAAGAATTAAAAGAGCCTAGTTTGTCTCCACAAGAAAAACAAGTAATAGAACAAATCGTCAAATTAAAAACCCAACAAAAAGAACAAGAAGATAAAACTTATAATAATATTCTAAAAAAAAATAGAATCTGAAGTTGAAAGTTTAACAACTGAACAAAATATTATTTATCAACCTGATGATAAAACAATAAGTTATATTCAAATATTAGATTCTAAAACTAAAAAACTAATTAAAGCAAGATAAAAAATATTAATGAACAAATAACTAAAAAAGTAAATCTCATTAATTTAAAAACAAAAAAGAATGTCATTGAACAAGAATTAAAAGACCCTCAAATTTCTTCTGAATTAAAACAATATTTAATTAAATATAAAGAAAATACCGAAAAACAAATAACTAATTTAGAAAACCAATAAAACAATGATTACATTAACAATTATTGAAAAAATCTTTATTTGTTTTCTTTGTGCTTTTATCGGATTTGGATTTGCAAATATTATTTATAAACCTCCAAAATATGACTTTATCCAACCTGTTAATTCAACAGACAAAAACAATGTTTTTTTGTCTGTTGAACAATCTTTAAATAAAAATGCAGAATTAAAAAAATTTAATTCTGCTTTTAAACTCTCATCTAAAGAAATAGATAATTATTTTTATGATAAAATCATCCCCATAAAAGTAAAAGAAATAGATAATATGAAATTTTATAATGTTCATTTAGGCGAAAACAGCAATATCAAAGACGCCTTAGGATGGCTTCATTATCATTTTCCTAATAAAAATTTTAAAAGTAATTTTAGTTATGCACTTTACAATAATAATGCTTTAAATAATGAAATTGATTTTCAATACCGCATTAAAGAACCACCTCCTAAAGATTTTTTATTAGCTTATTTTGATGGCGGAACCAGAGATGGAAAAAATAATCTTTATAATTTAGATACTTTAACTCAAATGGGTAACGGCGCTTCTGATTTGTATTTTTTTTAGAGCAATAACAGACCTTATATACCAGAATCAACTACTTTTACTCCTGAAAATTATCATTTAGAAATAATATATGATAAAGGAACTAATTATGGTGGTCCTAGTTATTTAGCAATAGATAAAATCATTATTAAAGATATTCAAAAAGATAAAATTGTAGCTGTTTACCCAATTAATCAAAAAATTGAAGAACCTTTTTATATCCATAATTATGATTTTGTTTTAAAATTTCCTTTTTATAATTATATTCAAGAAGGAATGTTGTGGACGAATAGTCATATTAAATCTTTAAAAAAAATTGATTCATATGAAAAACGCTCTGGACAAAGGCGCACTTTATATTATGATGTTGAATAAAAAAAGATAAAAGAAAGGAACTAATATGAAATTAAAACAAATTTATTTGAATTTGTTAATTGTGTGTGGTTTTGCTATTTTAGGTTTATGGATTTATGGATTTTTTCTAAAAAAATATAACAATAATAATTTATTTCAAAATAATCATCCATCAACCGAACAAAACAAATCTTTTGAAGAAATATCAAAATATCTCGAAGAATTAAAAAAACTAACGAAGCTCAAATTAATGAAAATAAACAAAGAAATCAACAAATAGAACAATTAACTTAACAAATTAAATTAAATTTAGAATTGATAAGTGATTTCAATATTGAACTTAAAAAATTAACAACCACCAAAGAAGATAAAGAAAACAAACTCCAAAATAAAGACTTAAAAGAAGAAGAAAAGCTCCAATTACAACAAGAATTAGTAACTTTAAACGAAAAAATACAAGAAATTAACGACAAAAAAGAACCAATCCATAAACAAAATTTGGAATTAATAGAACAAAAAAACAATTATTAACTACAAAATCAAAATTCCCAGAACAAATTAAAACAACCACTTCTCAAATTATTAAAACTAGCAATAATTTATTTATTTCCCAAAAAATTCAAACTTTACAAGAAGCGATGGCTTTGAATTACACTAATAAGAATATAATTAAAGACTTAATGATTCAAAACAAAGATAATACTGAAGAATTCCAAAAATTAAAAAGTTATGATTTGTTCTTAGGTGGTCAATTAATACATTTTGACAAACAAATTAAACAATTAGAAGAAGAAATCAAATCTTTACAAAACAATATTTCTTATCACCCCCCAAACAGAAAGTTATGTTTTCTGATATATATGGTATGAAACAAGAAAAAGAAGAATTAGAGGATTTGATTGAATATTTTCAAGATGATGATTTTAATATGGTTAATTTTGATAAATTAATCCCTAAATTTTTTTATACATTATCGCAATTAATTATTTTTATTATAACATATAACCTAAAACCAATAACACCAATAAACAATCTTTAAATAATAAAATAATAACTTACAAATAAGGAAAAGACCAACTATTTTTATAGTTGGTCTTTATATTTAATATTAATATTATATCTTATTTTTCAAATTGACTTTGATATAGTTTATAATAAAATCCTTTATAATTTAATAATTCTTGATGTGTTCCTTGTTCAATAATAGCCCCTCTATGAAGCACTAATATCTTATCAGCATTAACAATAGTAGACAATCTATGAGCAATAACAAAAGCAGTTTTATTTTGAATTAACTTTTGAATGGCTTGTTGTAACAAAATTTCAATTCTAGTATCTACATTAGAAGTAGCCTCATCCAAAATTAATATTTTAGGATTACTTAAAATAGTCCTTGCAATAGTAATTAATTGTTTTTCTCCTTGTGATAAGTTATCTGCTTCTTCATTAATTTGCATCTGATAACCATTAGGCTTAGTATTAATAAAATAATTAACTTGAGCTTGTTTGGCTGCTTGTATTACTTCTTCATCAGTTGCATCTTGTTTACCATATTTAATATTTTGCCAAATAGTATCTTTAAAAAACCAAGTATCTTGTAATACCATTCCAAAAATAGTTCTTAAATTATCTTTCTTTAACTCACGAATATCAACTCCATCAACTTTAATAGACCCTGCATTAATATCATAAAAACGCATTAAAAGATTAATTAAAGTAGATTTACCTGAACCTGTAGGACCTACAATAGCTATTGTTTGTCCTGGCTTGGCAACAAAATTAATATTCCTTAATAACATATCTCTTTTATTATAACCAAAAGAAACATTTTCAAAAATAACTTCTCCTTGAGGATTAGCAATAACTTGAGGTTTGAGCACTTCAGGAGATTCTTCAATTTCATTTAAAAAAGCAAACACTCTTCTAGAAGCAGCATTAGCAGATTGTAATAAAACTGACATATGACCTATTTCAATAATGGGATTTCCTAAACGCCACACAAATTGTAAAAAACATCTAAAAAGTCCTATTCCAATAACTCCTACTCCTAATTTAGTTAAAAAAAGAGGTATATTATATCCTTCAATCAAAAAAAATCCCATAATACTAACTGCAATTAAAGTAAAATGAGTAAACAAACATACAATTGGCGAAGTTAATCCAGACAAAAAATTAGATTTAAAAACTAACTTTTCTAAATACTTACTTTGATAACCAAACTCTTCAATAACTGTATTTTGTTGATTATATAAAATAATTTCTTTATATCCAGTATATTTTTCTTGTAAAAAACCATGATAATTCCCTGATGCATCAAACCTTTGAATAAAGATTTTCTGTGATTTAGTAAACACTTTATAAATAGCATAAAAGGAAAAAGGAATCATCATAAAGACAATAATGCCTAAAAAAAGATGTAAAACAAACATAAAACAAACAATCATTACAATCATTAAAAAAGCAACCAACATAATAGAAAAAGATTGTTGCAAGGCATTAGAAATAACTTCAATATCATTTGTCATCCGACTCATAATATTTCCTAAAGTATTAGAATCAAAGTATTTAATAGGTAAACGATGAATTTTTTTTTGCACATCTTGACGCAAATCTCTCATCCCTTGATGAATAGATGAAATTAACATTTTATTAAAAAAGACACGACACATAACAACAACAAAATATAAAAATAAATTAATACATAAAATAAAGATAATATAAGACATAATATCATTGCCAAAAAAAGGAACAGAAAAGGAATTTTTATCTTTATAATAATTTTGAATTTTATCAGTAATAAATCTACCTTCAAAATAAAACAAAAAAACATTAAAAAGGGAAGCTACAAAAATTAAGAAAAGCCCTAAATTAATTTGTTTTTTAAAAGGTTTTAAATATCTCAAAATTCTTTTCATACAACAACCTCTAAATTTTGGGATTTGGCAATTTCTTGATAAAGAAGACAATTTTTCATTAATTCTTGATGAGTCCCTATAGCTTTCATTTTTCCTTCTTCTAAAACAATAATTTTATCAGCATTAATAACAGAAGTAAGTCTTTGAGCAACAATTAACACTAAGGCTTGATCTTTCATTTCAAAAAAAGCTTTTCTAATTTCATATTCAGTTTTATAATCAAGAGCTGAAAAAGAATCATCAAAAATATAGATATCAGGTTTTTTAAGAAATCCTCTTGCCATAGAAAGCCTTTGTTTTTGCCCCCCTGAAAAATTAGTACCTAATTCACTTACTCTTTCATTAAATTTATGATTTTTATTTTGTACAATTTGATAAGCTTGAGCAAGTTGCAATGCTTCTGTCATTTGATTTTCTTGAGGATTTTGTTTGCCAAAAGCTAAATTACTTCTAATAGTTCCTTTAAATAAAACATTTTTTTGAGAAATAAAACTAATTTTATTACGCAAATAATTAAGATCATATTCTTTAATATCAATATCATTAATTTTAATAGCACCTTCGCACACATCATAAAGGCGAGGAATAAGCCCTATTAGGGTTGATTTTCCTGAACCAGTAGCACCTACAAAAGCTACAATTTGTCCTTGTTTCATACTAAAATTAATCTTTTCTAACATGGGTTGTGTAGCATCAGGATAAGTAAAAGTGACATTTTCAAAAGACAAAGTTTGAAAAGGCATTTGCGGTTTTAAAGGTTTACAAACATTTTTAATTTTAGGGGTAATATTTAAAACATTTTCAATTCTTCTAACAGATACCAAAGTTTTAGGAAACATCATAAAGAGTAATAAAAAATCTAAAATAGCAAATAAAACATGAAATTGATAATCAATACATGAAAGAAGTTTTCCTGTAGTAAAATCAGGATGACTTTGAGTTAAATAATATACTCCTACTCCAACATTAATCAAAATAGAACAATTTAAAAACAAATAAAAGATAGGATCAATAGAAACCATAAAATTAAATAATTTAATAGAAAAAAAACTATATTTATGATTTACTTTAGAAAAACGAGAAGTTTCATATTGACTTTGGCGAAAAGCACGAATAGATTTAATCCCAATTAAATTTTCGCGAGTAATAACATTTAATTCATCTAATTTTTTTTGTTGTTGTTGTGATAAAATATAAGATTTTTTAAGAATAATAAATAAGGTTAAAACTAAAAAAGGAGCAACAAAAAGGATTCCTAAAAGCAAAAAAGAAGCTACATAAAAAATAGCAACAACACTAACTACAAGCATAATAGGAGACACAACAGCAGTACGGTAAAAAACAGAAATGAAATTCATTACTTGAAAAACATCCAAAGTAGTATAGTTAAGGATAGAAGAAATCCCTAATTGTTTCATCTCAGTGGGCGAAAAAGTTTGTACTTTTTTAAAAATATCGACGCTTAAATCTTGAAAAAGCAAGGATGATACTTTGGAAGCACAATAATTAAGAATTAGATTTCCTATAAAACCACAACAAGCACATAAAGCTAAAAGCCATAAAAGTGCGAAAGGATCAATTTGATTTTTATTATAATCAATAATAAATTTACCAATTATAAAAGGAATTCCCAATTCACTACAACAAACAAACAAAACAGCAATTAAATTTAATAACAGCAACATTTTGTATTTGAATAAATATTTCCAAATAATTTTCATTAGTCTAAACTCACAATTCCTTTGTTTATATGGTTAATTTTTTTGTTGCAATTTCTTTCAAGTAATAATGGTAAAAAATAAGGATAAAAAGGGTGAAAATATAATTAAAATAATAAAACGTAATAAAAAAAGACTATTAAAAATAGTCCCTTATAATTGTTTTAATAACAACTAAACAATATTTATTGTTAATAATAACTTGCAATTACTTATTTGATTTCAAAATATCTTTAATTTCTTCTAATAAAGCAATTTCTTTATCAAGACTTTGTTGTAAAAGTAACATATTCTTATCGACTTTATCCTTTTGCAAAGGATTTTTCCATGACATTAAAGTTAAAACAGTATAAATAATAAAAGAAAGCAACAAAAACTCTAAAATAGTTTGCAAAAAATTACCATAACCAAGATAAGTATTAGCTTTAATTTCCAATTTCAAATCTTTTAAATACCCAGTATAATTAAACAACAAAGAAAAAAGAGGCATAATAATATCTGCTACCAAAGAACTTACAATTTTGGCAAAAAGTTGTCCTATTACAACTGCAACAGCTAAATTAATGACATTACCACGAGCAATAAAAGCTTTAAAACCTTTAGCAAATTGCAAAGATTTAGAGGTAAAATTATAATTTTCTATCATTTCAAAACTCCTTTTTAATAAAAAATTAAAGGTAAGTTTTGTAATTATTTTAGTTATTGTATCAAAATAAAGGAATAACAAAAGTCAAAAAAAGATTCAAAACTCTTTAAAATTTTAGATTTTAATATTTTTATAAAACAATTTTAATAAATAACAAATATGAAAAAATAATTTGAAAAATCAAAAATGGGATGTTTTTTTAAATGGGTTGAAATTAAATTATTGCAAAACCCAAAAAGAAAAACGCAAAACAATACTTTAAAGTCAAAAGACCAACCAATAAAAAACCAACTTTTAACACTTTAAATAAAAGGGATTTTTACATTTGTATTATAACATTTTTTAATTATAAAAATAGCAAAATATCTAAAAAATATTTAATTATAAGTGTTTGGGGTTCAGTGAGGTTTTTTCTTTTGTTCTTTATATTATAAACAAAATTAACTAACATATTAAAAAAATATTAAAAGTTCTATAATCTATTAATAAACTAGATATTAAAAAAGGAAAGAAACACACAATATTAAATATTTTATATAATTAACCTAATTCTTTATTTATACCATAATAAAATAAAAAAAGAGCAAACAAATAAGAAATGCTGCCAACTAATCTAGACCATTCAAAAATTTGAATTTCAATTAATCTTTTTTCTTTTTGTTCTTGTTTTTGGGTTTCTTTCAAACATTTCTTTAAACTATTAATTGATTGTAAGATATAAGTTTGTTTTTTAATAATTATTGTAAGATATAAAAACCTCAAACTAAGTAAATAGTTTGAGGTTATAATTATGAATTATGTTTTATTTGTAGTTAATGAATTTATTTTTTACCCTTAAATAAACGAAAAATAATTATAATAATATTAAATACCTCTTTCCAATTTAATATAAATAATTAAATTTTTATATTTTATCATTTTTTATATTACCTAAATAAGTAATAACATATATAAAAAGTTCAAATATACTACAAAATACTTCCACACTAGAAAGCCATAAAAAATTAACTAAAATCCATTCACATTCTTTGGCAAGCACTTTATTTTTAGCAAAGTTATCTAATTGATGTAAAACATAAAACCATCTTAAAATACCTATGATAAAAGTTATTAAGGATAAAAATATAAGGATAATAAGAAAAAAGAAGTTAGAAAAATAATTATGATAGCAGTATAAAGAAAAACAAATAATTTCACCAATAAAACTAATAAGAAAAAATATTTTTAAAACTTTAATGAATCCAGGATAAACTTTAATTTTATTTATTTTATATAAAACAGTAATAAAAACTAAAATCAAAATAGTAATTAACAAAGATATTAAAGGAACTAAAGGAATTAAATGTTGAATAAAAGGGGAAAAGTACTAAGATTGTTTCCCATAAAAGCAGTAAAAGCAAAATAAAGCAGCATACAAAAAACCTACTAATATAACAATCAAATGAAGAGCTATCGGCAAAAAACAATTCCAATAATAAAGACTTAATTTATAAAAAAAACATATCAAAATAATGATTAATTTAAAGCCAATTAAAAATAAAATCAATTCCTTTATATTTGTTATTTTGGTTTGTAAAAAAGAATATAATGTACTGTGATAGTGGCTTAATAACTGATAAATAATTAATCCTCCTTATAATTTTAGTTTATTCTTTTACCACAATAAAGATTTAAATATTGAGGACCGAACCCGCGTTTAGGTTGTAAAATATTAATTAAAACATGCGAAGAATTAGAAATTTCACTTTTTTGGACTAACCTATAAGATCTTTTGTTATTATCTAAAAAATAATTCATAAACTTCTATAACATCTTCAGAAGGAAAATGAACTGAAAATCCAATTGTTTTTTTATAATAATTATTTGTTATATCAAAAATAATTTTTTTATTTATATACGCATAAGATTCGTATTTTCTTTCTGCTGCCTCAGCTGCTTCAAAAACCTCAGGAAAAAATACTTTGCTCCAAAAACTACCTACTGCTTTTTTAGTACTTTTTTTCAAAGCTATTTTAGCAATAGCATGTCCTACTTTTTGATTAATCTTTTTCTTAATATATTCTTTAATTCTTTTTTTAACTATTTCTGTTTTTATAGAATGTGGCAATGTTTTAACAATATCTTTGCCAAATTTCTCCATTTGTTGAGGGGTTACTTCGAAATTGTTATCTATTATTCCTTCAAAAAAATCTTTAGCTATTTCTAAAAGGGTAGAATATGTAGGACAATCACAAAAAGTAAGTTCTACTTGTTTAATTTCGTCTAATTGAGAAAGATCAAAAAAAGAAAAAACCTTGTTCTACATTTGAATTCAAATGATAATCTAGCACATCGTTAAACATAGCAATTTTAGAACTTGGCAAAAATTCATCTTTAGCATCAAACCCAAGGCTAACTACTTTTTTAAAACCAGGAATTGGGACAAAATTACTTGCTATTAAAGCAGTATTTTTTATTAAATGATTTGCATTTACAAATTCTTTATATGAATCACAAGGAATGGGTTTGATTCCTGAAAGACCATAAAAAACTCTAGCATTATCTGAAAAAGTATGCCCATCGGAATGACGCCAATCAAGTACATTATGTTTTTGAGAATAATCTGGTTCATAATCATCAGGATTAAAAGCTATAACTTTAGAACTTGCAAATGAATAAAATAATATTAAAAATAAAAAACTAAATAATTGTAATTTCTTAAAATAAAGTTTTTTTAATAACAACAATATAACCTCTTTTTAAATTTTATTTTATTATGTATTTTATATTTAGCATAATTAAAATATTAACTAAAAAAGATTGATTACTTTCATATAAACCACCACAATTTTATTGAGTTTATAAAAATATATAAATCAATCAAATAATTATCTAGTTCACAACACATAATATAATCGTCCATAATTTCTTTATACATTATCGTGATGAATTATTTTTATTATATCATGTTTATGGTGTATTTATATAAATATTTAATAATATAAAATATTTAATTTTTAGTGCCAAAAGTTATTTTTCTTTAAATAACAATGCAAAGCATGTTAAAATTTTAAAAACAGAAAGAAAAATTTGAAAAAAACTACCAAACAAAAGACATATAATAAACCATTCATATTTTTTAGGAATTTGTTCTTTTAAAAAAAGATCGAGATTTTCTAAAGTAATAGTCCACATTAAAATACCTATAATTAAATTAAAAAAAGACCACAATAAAGAAGCAAAAATAGTCCATGGATTTTGTAAATTGATACCCAAACCAAATAAAGATAATAATATTGTACCAAAAAAGAAATCATAAAAAGGATTTTGGTTTGCAAACGAAATTGAGGACTAAATTGAGTTTTTTTAATATTATATAAATAAGTGGCAAAAGCAACAATTAAGGAAGTTGCTATAATAGGAATTATTATCAAAACCAAAGACAAAGATTTTAAAAAAGGATCATTATTTAATTCCAAGAGAGTAGGGACAAAACCTATAAAAATAAAACCTGAAACTAAAGCAAATAATGAAATCCCAAATTTTAATAAAGGATTGAAAAGATAAAGCCCAATGCCTAAAAGAAATGATGAAATTGGTAAAAATCAAACCCCAGGGCACCATTAAGATACCAAAATAAAGTTTTATTTTAGCATCTATATTATTTACTTTTAATAAATCATCAATAGCAAGTTGACAAAATGCAGAGATATCAATAATATAAATTTTTAATTTTAAAGATTTAATAAATTCTAAATATTTATAAATATTAGATTCGGTTTTGAAAAAAAGATAAGCAGATAAGGCACCAAATACAAAAACACATGATAAAATAAAAAATTTAATAAAAACAGTATTATGAGTTACTAATTTGATTTTTTTACTTAATTGGTAATTTTTTTTGATTTTTAATTTCTTCAATTTTTTCTTGTACTAAAAAAGTAATATCGTCATCAGGATTACGTGGTTTTATTATTTTTTTTACTCTTTTAGAAGGATTAATTAAGTATTCAAAAAATCCCATATTAAATACCTCTTTTTTAGAATTTATAAGTTGTTTGTTTTCTAAAATAAATTTATGGCGAAAATGATTTAGATTTGGGTTTGATTTGAAAGTTATATATTTGGAATAAAATAAGTTATTTTCTTTGGGATAGATTAGTGCAACAAAATAAAGGATAAGAATAATGATAAATATTTATAACAATAAATATAATAAATTATGAATTAATTTTTTGTTAGAAATGATAAATTGCAAAATTATAAAACACGCAAGAAACAAAAAAACAGCAAATTATTTAGTACATTCGCATGTTTTATTTTCTTTTTTAGCACATGGACATGTTTTATTTTCTTGTAACATGTTTTATAACCTCCTTTTTAATCTTTCCATCATTGATATGTTTTTTTCTTCCCAAAAAAACGACAATAAATTAATTTTATTTTACCACTAAAAAGAAAGTTTGCAACACAAAAATACTTATTTTAGTATAAAAAGAAAGGAATTATGATAAAAATAAATGTTTTTTAAAACAAAAAAAGCTAGTTTAAAAACTAGTCTTTTTGTTTATTGTTGATTGTGTCTTAAAAATAAAAATCTTCATCTTGCAAC
>NZ_BBIY01000035.1:0-14686 GCF_000744065.1 'Chrysanthemum coronarium' phytoplasma | reverse complement strand
AAGATTTTATCCATCAATATTTAAGTTTAGATGATGAAATTATAAATTATTATCAAAGTTTATTACAACAAATCAAAGAAAAAAAATATGCATTAACTTTATTGAAAAGAAAAGTTTTTTTTGGTAATCAAAAATTAACTCCGAATTTTGATTTAGAAACATTATATGTTTTTTTACAAGAAAATATTTTAGATATGAAAAAAATTGTCATATTGCAATTATTGCGCCATTTAGAACGAAACAATGAAACTGCCAAAATTACTTATTTTGCTTTAAATGATTATTTGCAACAAAACATAGATTTAATTTCTAAACATTTGAATTATTTTTTTATTTTAGATAATGGTAATATTTAATTGGACAAATCTCATTATTTATAATTTATTTATAATTTATTTATAAAATAGAAATGTTAAATATCCAAACCAATAAAAAAGCAAAAGAAAAAAGCAAAATAAAAAACATAAGAACAATTGCAATCCAAAAACAAAGATAAAAAAGGAGCAAATGCATGCCAGAATTACCTGAAGTCCAAATTATTGTAGATTTTTTAAAAAAAAGTTAATAGGAAAAAAAATTGTTGCAACTAAGGTATTTTATGAGACTGTTGTTAAAAATACCAAAGAATTTCAAAAAATTGAACAAACTACCATTTTGGATATTCAAAGAAAAGGTAAATTTTTATTATTTTTTTTAACTCAAGAATTAGTTTTAATAGGGCATTTGAGAATGGAAGGAAAATTATTTATCAAACCTTGCGATGAGCCTAAACACAAATACGAACATTTTGCAATTATTTTGGAGGATAAAAGTTCTTTAAGATATTATGATTTTAGGAAATTTGGTAGATTTGAAGTTAAGAATCAGAACATTTTTTTAACCCAAACTACCTTGCATCAACTAGCCTTAGATCCTTTTGAAATCAATCCAGCTGTTTTGTATCAAAAAATATTAAAGACCAAAAGCGCTTTGAAAAAAGTTTTATTAAATCAAAAAATAATTTCTGGATTAGGCAATATTTATGTTAATGAAGTTTTGTTTTTAGTAAAATTGCATCCTGAAACTAAAGCTTGCGAACTGTCTTTGGAACAAGTGCAAGAAATTGTAACAATTTCCCAAAAAGTACTTACCAAAGCCATTAAAATGGGCGGAACTACTGTAAGTACTTTTGAATCTCAGCCAGGCATTATAGGCTATTTTCAAAACAAATTACAAGTGCATGGCAAAGTTAATAAGCCTTGTATTAACTGTCAAACTAAAATTATTAAAATCAAAGTTGGCGGCAGAGGTACTTATCTTTGTCCTGTTTGTCAAAATCATAATCCTAATAAAGAATTATAATTGATTTATTTTCAACTATAAAATAGATCAATATTTTTAAAAAAGAGGTTTTTATGCTTAGTCATCTAAATTTATTTCAAATCAAAAATTCAGTTTTTTTGTCGCTTGAAGACCATCAAAGCCTAAGTTTACTTTATCAACCACTAATAGGCACTCATTCGCTTGGTATTTATCATATTTTAGCAACTCTAAAACCTAATATTTTTTATCAACATCAATTTTTATTTGATTTGAGTGTGGTTTCAAAAAATGATTTTTTAGAAGCACAAGAAAAATTAGAAGCTCTTAATTTGCTCCAAACTTTTTGCAATTCCGAAACCCAAGAAAGAATTTATTGGCTTAATTTGCCATGCAGATCTGAAGAGTTTTTTAAAGACCCTCTTTTTAGTAATTTTTTATTAAGTGAAGTGGGAGAGGCTACTTTTTTGAGTTTGCAAAATCATTTTAGTAAAGAAGCTTCCACTAAAAAAAATAATTGGGACGCTTTTCAAGATATTAGCAAAAAATTTGATGATTTGTTTCAAGTGCAAAAAATGGATTTACCAACTGATTTTACTTGTCCCAATAACCAAACAAATTCTTCTCCAAGACAGTTTTTAAATAACGCTTTTGATTATAAATTATTTTTGCAAAAATTGCCCCAACGTTTCAAAAAACCATCTTTAACTTGCAATCAAACAAGTGATTTTATTCAAAAATTAAGCTTAGTTTATAATTTAGATGAAGCTACACTTTCGGAAATATATCAAAAAACTTTTCCAAAGCCCAGCGAAATCGAACTATCCAAATTAAGCCTAGGTGTAAAAAGATATTATCAGATGCATACTCAAAATCAAAATTTGGTTTTTGCGAAAAAAACGCAAGATAATGAACAAGATACGATTGCTTTGCTCAAACGTAAAGATTCTACTCAAAGAATTATTATAAATCATTGTCCTAAAAATATGCAAGCCACTGCGGCTGATACTGTTTTTCAATTTATGGAAAGAAACAATTTAGAACCGGGGCTAGTCAATGTGCTTTTAACTTATATTTTGGAACGAAAAGGCTTTGTGCCCTCAGTGGTTTATTTGGAAAAAATCTTAAAATCTTGGGAGCAAAAAGGGATTTTTGATACTGAAACAGCATATGATTTTTATATGGAACAAGAAAAAAACCAATCCCAAACTAAGTTTAGATCTAATTTAAAAAAACCACAAATTTCTCCTAAATGGTTAGAAGATTTTAAAAAGAAAAAACAGTCATAATTTTTTGGATGATTTATTATTACAAGGAATCAATTCAATTTGATAACATTTTACAAAAGCAAAAGAGGTGAAAAATTAATTTATGGAATTTTCAGATATAAAAATAAAAATTAGGAAAATGATTGCACAGTGCGAAGAAACCAAAAATTTAGATATCTCTGATGATGAACTGCCAGTTATTTATCATTATTTGCTCACCAAAGATCAAGAAAATGAATATGGGAATCGCCAAAAAATAAAAACTAATCCTTTAAGAGTTGTTTGGGTTCCTACTGTTAAATCTCAAGCTCTTTATTTTAAGGAACATTGGCAATCGCAAAATGAATTGTTTGATAGTAGTATTAATTTTGATGCTCATTTAGTGATGCAATTTGTAGTGGATAATGATTCTAAGCAAAAAGCGTTAAAAGAGATGAAACAAATTATTAAACATTTTGAAAAATCTACCAAAGGTTTTTATTTGTCGGGTTCTTTTAATACTGGAAAAACTATTTTTTTGAAAAAAACAGCTTATGAATTAATTCAAAAACAAATTTCTGTTATTTTTCTTTTTATGCCTGATATAACTAGAAAATTTAGAAATTTTTTGTATAATAATACTTTAGAAACAAGGTTGCAACAATTAAAAAATGTTAAGTGTTTGATTTTGGATGACCTAGGTTCAGAAAATATGACACCTTGGTTTCGTGATGAAATTTTGCTTCCTTTGTTGTATGATAGAGCTGAAAAAAAGTTGCCCCTTTTTATTAGTAGTAATTTGACCTTTAATGAACTGCACAATTATTTATTGCATTTGCATGGAGCTGAAAATGCTAATAGTGAAGTTAAGGTATACAAAATTATTGAAAAAATTCGTACCCTTACTCACTTTTATGATTTTTCCGAAAAACAAGATTCCTAATAAGACAGTTTTAACTTGGTCAAGGATTAAAAATATTCTTTTTGGGAAAAACGTAATAACACAAGCAAATAATTTATAATTTATTTTGGTGGAGATGATGGGAGTCGAACCCATGTACAAAATCACTTTAATTTATATATTCTACATATTTAGTTTATTTTGTAAGTTCGCAATTTATGAAAAAACAAACAAAATCCATAAATTACTAGTCTTTTTGATATTTGCTAAAAGAGCAAAGACAAACCCAATTAGCAAAACTTACCTTATTGCCTTCCTTAAATCGTAAGTTAATTTAAGTGCGGTTTTTGCTTATTTATTTAAGCAAAAGCTAATTGTGAAGAAAAACTGTTTGCAAAATTCATTTGATAAACTGGAGTTTGTCCAGCAAAATCTTGTGTATTTGTTACAGTTTGTTTGTTATTTCCGGTTATTATAACCTCGACGTTTTTACTTGCGTAACCAAGATATGCTATATAAATTTCGTTGACCTTGGCAAATCCAAAACATCCCCATATTTTTATTTTAACTCAAAAAACCTTTTTTAAATCAAGTTATTTTTATATTTGTTATTTGTGTTTTTGGAATGGATCATATTTTTGATTAATTTATTCTTTTTGCCCGCTCAAAAATTATAACCAATAAATTTAAAATTTTGTAAAAGCGCCAAAGATAAAATTATCTAAATTTAAACTAAACTTAAATTAAAATTACACAAGCAAACAAAAAGCTCAATATATATAACAAAAAAGGGATTTGCATCCCTTCCTTTGTTCGATTATTAATGAAATTATTCGTTAACTACAACAACATCTACAGCTTGAGCTCCGCGGTCGCCTTCTTTAACAGTGAATTCCACCTTGTCGTTTTCATTAAGTGTTTTTCTTCCAAAGACTTCAGTTTGAATAGAACTGTAATGTACGAAAATATCTTTCCCATCAACTGAAACGATAAATCCGTAGCCTTTGTCTTTAGAAAACCATCTACATGTTCCCTGTTGTTTTTTGTCTTGCATTATTAATAATACTCCTTCTTTTAAATTATTTCGGTTTCATAACCTATTATCTATTATAACTCATTTATTTTTAGAGTCGAACATTTTTACACACTTTTTTTTATTTTTTTTACTTTTTTGACGTTTTTTGGTAAAATTTTCATTTTTTTCGTCAAAAATTTGCATTTTGATATTTTTTTTGATATAATAAAATATGTTAAGCCCTTATAGTTTAACGGCAGAACGTAGCAATGGTAATGCTGAAATACAAGTTCAATTCTTGTTAAGGGCACCAAAACCAAAATTAAGATGATGTGGGCGTCGTATAGTGGTTATTATACGTGCTTGCCAAGCATGAGACGGGGGTTCGATTCCCCTCGCCCGCTCCATACATTATATAATTTAGATGTATTATATTTGTTTATTAAAAAACTTTATTATTTAGCTTTTTTGCCCCAATAACAGCGTTTAATTGTTAAATTAATATAATATATTATAGATATCATAAAAGCAATCTTTAATTAAAGCTTGCTTTTTGTTTTATTATGGGAATAATTTCAGTATAAAATATTATAATAAAATATTGATAGCTTATTTTTTAAATTATTAAAATTTTATTATAATATTGCAATTGATGAATAATTATTAAGAAAACTGTATGTAATTTATAATAATAAGATGTTTATCCAAAGTTGAATTAATTTATAAATAGATAATTTAAATAAAAACACCAAAATTTAATCAAATTCTAAAAAAGAGACTTTTTAAGTCTCTTTTTTTTATATATAAAATTATAAAAAAACTCATTATATAAATGTGAGTGATCAAAAAATTCCTTTTTTTGTGATAGAATGACGTTAATAGCAAGTTTTTTATTTTTTTAATTGCTGTTGTAAAAAAAGATAAAGAGGTATAAAGATATTAAATGATTAATAAAAAATATCCAATATTTTTGCGGCAAAATTTTACGTGATAATATAAAAGATTACAAGTTTTTTAACTATTTTTTAATTTAACTATTTTTAAATATTTTATTTTTTAAAAATATATCTTTGCTTTTTTTTGCATCATAATTATTTTTTAACTATTTTTTTAAATGATGATTAATCCAAAATAACCTAAATATTGATTTAGAATACATATATAAACAAACGAAAGGTTTTTAAATTATGCAAAATATTAAAAAATATCCAAAAACAATAATTGCTTTTTTTATTAAATTTATTTTAATTATAACTATTTCTTCATTTTTAACTCCTGTTTTTAGCAATGATGGAATTGATATGGACGAACAAATAAAAGAATATCAAAAAAGAAGAGACAACAACAAAACTTTATGGGAAAAAATATTCAATTCAGCACAACATAAACAAACTATAACAGATTCGAATGTTAAAGTTTTACAAGAAGCATTAGAAATAAATCCAGATCCGATAAATCCAGATTATAAATATATAATTAAATATAGAGCTTTAGATGCAAGTGGAAAAGTTATTTGGGATAGTTATCAAACTTATGATTTGATTTTTGATTCCAACTATAATGTTTTAAAAAGGTATGGTTTTAAATAAGCTACAACATCGGAAGATGATAGATTACAAAATGTAGACTATGGAAAACAAGAACCAAACTATTTGGGTTGTATATTTGGCTATGATAAAACCCAAAAAATAAGAATTAAACAAAGATATTTTACAAGTGAAGGCAAAGTTAATTGGCAAGATGAGGATTCTTGGGATCGAGAATTCGATGAATTAGGGAGAATTATAAAATCTATAATTTACACATCAGATAGTAATTCAAAAGAAGACAAACAAGTTAATTGGGATAGTGATTACACTTATTATTGTTTTTATGATCAACAAGGAAAACAATTACATTCTGTGACAAGAAATAGACATTATAAATTAGAAAATGGCAAAATACAAGTGGATTGGGCAAGTGAAAAAACTTTTGATCAAAAATTCAATGATGATGGTTCTAGAAATATGAGATATTTTACCCAAGATGACAAAATTAATTGGGAAAATGAAAATACTTGTAATTATGATGCAATAGGCAACACACAAAATCTGGAAGGGACACAAATTTCATCACAAGAAAGAGAGTTGGAAGATAAATTACAAGTATACAAAAAAGAAGATTATAATTATGTTTTAGAAATAGATATTCCTCAATTGGTCGATAAAGTTGATTTAACACAAGAAGACAATAAAACAACAAATGTTTTATTACAAGATGCAGTTAAAGTGCTGTTTGAAAAAACAGCATATCAATTAGTGGATTTTGAATATTTATTTACTTCACAAATAAAACAAATGGTGCAAAACGAAGATATAAAGGATCTTTTACAATTATTAACAACCCAAATAAATAAATTAAATGTAGATAAAATACAAAATCAAGAAAAAATTCAAACAAAATTGCAAAGTACAAATATATCTATGCCACTTACTCAAACAATTAAACAATTAGCACAAGATGTAGTAATAAATGTTCTTAATTGGAACAAAGATCAATTACAACTTAATGATAACCAAATAACAAAAGTAAAAAATGCTATTTCAGATTTGTTTGAGGTGTTCCAAAAGTTTAGACACTTTTTTGTTTTTTAAAAATTCTTTAAGACTAACTATTAAGTTAGTCTTTTTTTGTTTTAAAGACTAAAAAATAATTTCATATCTTTTCTAAAAAATGTTTTTAGAGAGGAATTAAATGTTAAGACAAAAATTATTTAAAGATTTTTTAAAAAACAAAAAGAATTTAGAAATTCGTAATCAATTAATAGAACTTCATTTACCTTTAGTAAAAAAACTAGCTTATCAATTTAAATATTATCCGCGAGTTTTAACTAAAGAGGATTTATATCAAGAAGGGATTTTAGGATTAATTAAATCCCTTAATAATTACCAAGATTTAGGCTATGACTTTGTTACTTATGCAACTCCAAAAATAAAAACAAGTGAAAAGAAAAAGCCATTCCCCTTCAATCCCCCAAAAAACAATCAAACCAAATAATATCAGTTTTAAAGAAGAACAATACAAACAACCTAATTGGGATAAAATCCTTAATCCACGTCAATTATGGATAAAACAAACAAAACGTGAATTATTAATAAAAAAACTAAAAACTAAACTAAGTAAAAATGAATTCAATGTTATTTGTTTAAGTTTTGTCATCTCGCTAGAAAATAACAACGAACCTAATCAACAACCCCTAACCAATCATGCAATCGCGCAAAAACTTAATTTAAAACTCTCCCAAATTGAAGATTTAAAAGATAATGCAATTAGAAAACTAAACCCAAATTATAAAAATAAGGAGAATAAAAAATGTTAAATAAAGTTCAATTAATAGGTAATATCGCTCATAACCTAGAAAAACAATATATCAATAGTAACAACGAACAAGTACCTAAAATAGATTTAAATTTAGCAATTAATAATAAAGATAAAGTTCAATACATCCCTTGTGTTGTTTTTCGTAATCAAGCTGAAAACATGAGTACATATTTAAATAAAGGTTCAAAAATATATGCAGAAGGTACATTATCCATCCAAAAATATACCGTTAACGAAAGCCAAACACGAACCACCACCAAAGTAATTATCCAAAACGTCATCTTTTTAGACAACAAAACTAAATAACCTTAACAAAATTAAATTAAGGAGTAAGTAAATGAACTTAAAACCTAGAAATATTTTAATTATATTAACTTTAACATATATCAGTTTTATAATTACAAACCTTATGACGTTATTTTTTGATTTTAATTTAGGAATTAAAACTAACACAACGATAAGCCTTTTTTCTGATATAGTTTTTTTAATTTATATTTGGTTAAAGGAGCAATAAAAAATGAAAATTAATTGGATAGGGTGCAAAAAGAAAATGATTCCTCAATTATTAACCAAAATCCCCTTTAATTACAACACCTATTGCGAACCTTTTTTAGGAAGTGGGATATTATTTCAAACTTTAAAACCTAAAAAAACTATTTTAAACGATAATGATATTAATTTAATTCAACTTTGGCAAAACGCATTAAACGAACCAATTTTATTTTGCAATAATGTTATTAATTTTGAAAAACAAATAAACAAAACCAACAATCAACAATTACAAAAAGAAAAATATAAACTTTTATTAAATATTTTTAACAAAATGAATCCTTGTGTTGTTTCAAAAAAACGGAAAAATATATATGAGTTTTGGTTATCAAAAATCAACTAAAAAGCCAATTATTGATTTAGAAGAATTACAGATAATTAAAAATAATTTTACCAACTCAAAACTTTTAAATATAGATTTTGAAAGTGTAATAAATCAATCAAAAAGTAATGATTTTATATTTGTTGACCCACCATATTTTCAGAAAGATATCAAAGATAAAGATTTTTATCAAAACCCATTTACACTTTACGACCATAAAAGACTTAACTATGCATTAAAACACGCAAATAATCGCAATGTAAAATGGTTATATACCAATTACAATTCACCTGAAATAATTGAATTATTTAAAGATTTTAATATCACAACCACCAAAAACAACTACTTCACATAATTTAACAAAAAGCAACTTTTAGAAGAAATTATTATCAGTAATTATTAAAAAACCCAAAAAGGAGAAAAAAATATGAATAAAAAAGAATTAATTAAATCAATAGCTAAGGTAAATAAAACCTCAATAACCCAAACCGAAGAGTTTTACAACTCATTTGAGAATGCTCTAATTAAAGCAATCACATCAAATGAAGAAGTGGTTTTATCCTCTAAAATTGGCAAATTCATCTTAAAAACTAGAAAAACCCACACAACCCCTGAAACTAAATTCATCATCAATAAACAAACAGGCAAAAAAACAGGAAAAAGAACTGGTAAAAACTTAAAAATACCCGCAAAAACGGTTGTTAGTTTTAAAATGTCAAAACCAATTAAAGATGAAGTCAAAAAACTTCAATTAAAATAAAAGGAGAAACAATATGAGCGATGCAATGACCGAAACATACCAAGGAACTTACTTTAAAGACCGTTCAACCACCAAAACCCCCCAAAGATAAAAGGATAAATTTACATCATTACAACAAAACCTTTAAAAATAAAAAGAAATTACCTAAAACCAAATGAATAAGTTTTATAAAAATTATTAAGAAAGCAGGAAATAATGTGGATTTTTTCAATATTTACAATAATTAGTAATTTTATATTAAATTACACTAAAGGATTTACCGCTACTGAAATCATGGAAAGAAGATTGGATGGAATCCAAACCGTTATCAAGTAGATCAAGAAGTTAAAAAATAGTTGATGAGTGTTACAAGCAAGCTAAAAATCTTTTAGAACAAAATAAAGTGTTAGTGGAAAAACTAACTCAAGCTTTATTAGATAAAGACACTCTAAATCAAAGTGAAGTTTATGCTTTAGATCAAAATCAAGTTTTATTTAAAAATTAAAAAGAAGGACAAAATATGTTAAATTATATTTCACATAAAACAAAAAACAAATCATTTTATTATAAAAAAATACTACTTTTAGTTAGTTTTTTAGTTTTGTTTTTGATGAATAATCTAAAAGTATATAGTTGTCAAGAACAAACATTAACTCAATATGCAAGTTATTTAGATCCTTATAATTATAATGGAACTGCATCTTATCCTTTTTATTTATCGAAAAAATAAATTACAGCTTATCATGAAGCAGGTCATACATTAATAGCCTTACTTTTTCCTCAATATTTTGAAATGTATAAGGTAACAATTAAACCTTCTGCAGAAGGTTTAGGTTATTCAGAGTTTTATTATAAAAAATATGATTGGGAATTAGCTACTTTATTTTTTTTAGGGGGAACAGCTGCAGAACGTTTTTTATCAGATCATGGAAAAATGCCTTATCATTTAGTAGCGATAGGTTCTAAAGGGGATTTTAATAAATTAGATCGCCTTTTGGAAAAAAATCATAAAATAGATGAATTTCATATTTATTATAAATATACAAAAGATCTTATTGATAAATATTTTGGTTTATTGGAAATGATAGCCCAAGAGTTATTAATAAAAGAAACTTTATATTTAGATGATTTAAATCAAATTGTAAATAAATATTTGTTAAAAAAATAAATAGATATATAATATATTATAGATATCATAAAAGCAAGCTTTAATTAAAGCTTGCTTTTTGTTTTATTGTGGGAATAATTTCAGTATAAAATATAAATATAATAAAATATCTTTGCAATTGTTTTTTATTAAAATTATGTATAATATAGGCAAGTTATGTAATTTTAGATAACAATAATAAAATGATATTAAATATTTTAAATACATAAGAAAGTTGATTTTAAAATGAAACAAATAAACAAACATTTTATCTATATTACTGTAATTATTGTATCTTTTATTATTTTTTTTATATTTCTTAATAACATGAAATCTAATAATAAAACCCCCTTAATAAAAAGGCGGTTTTTAATATAATATTATAATATAATGATTTTAATTAAAATAAATAAATTAATGGTGCGGATAGTGAGATTTGAACTCACACAAGATATTTCTTACATGCCCCTCAAGCATGCACGTCTACCGTTCCGTCATATCCGCTTAAAAATGATCTTATAGATCACTTTTGTTATTCTAATGAAACAATGTAAGGCATGTTGTTATTTTGGCTTTCTAAGGTTTCTAATTCAATGTGGTCGTAATTAGTTTCTAAGAAAGTTTCTAGTTTTTCTAATTCTTTTTCATCAGTACATGAAGGATTATAAAAAACAGTTAAAAAGGTTTGATGAGGTTTAATCATTTTTTGGAGTAATGTTTTTAATGCTTGATATTTATCTTTATTAGTAGCTATTATTTTTTCTTCCCAAACAGATAAATATTCTTTTTCTAAAAGATTTTGATTGGATATGTTTTTAGCATCTTTTTTATCAGCATAGATAATTTTTCCTGTTTGGATGTTTTTGATAGTTTCTTCCATGATAGTTTTGTTTTGCACTAAATCCAATGATTTATCAAAAGCTAAAAGGGCACTGTATCCTTGAGCGATGTTTTTAGTTTGTAAAAGGACAATTTCTTGATTGGTTCCTTGTAATTGTTTTAGTTGGGTTGTAAGCTTTTCTAAAAGAGATGTGTCATTAGGTAGGATAATGATGTTTTGGGAAGTATTTGTTTGGAGAAGTTTTTCAAAAGTAGTAGGGTTAAAAGTAGATTGTTTTATAATGTGATTTACTTTAAGGTCAGCAAAGACTTTTTGGCTTTTGGTATCATTTACAAATGCAATAAAAATATATTTTTGATCTTTATTTGAGTTAGGTAAGTTTGAAGGTGACTTTGGGTCTGGGGTAGGTTCTTGTTGTAGGGTAAATGTGTCATGTTTTTTATCTAAAATTGATTGATGTTGTTCTTTCATGTTGTCAATTTTGCTTACCTTTAATGTGCCATAAGTTAAGAGTTTTTCTAAAACTTGTCCTGGTTTATTGGTATGGATATGTATTTTTAGAATTTCTTGGTCTTTAACTAAAACTAAAGAATCTCCTATTTGTAATAAAGCTTGTTTAAGTTGTTTCATATCAAGGTTTTTTTCTTGGGATGCTTTGATTTGAAAAATGTATTCAGTGCAATAAGTATATTTAATATTAACTTGTCCCAACGTTTGTATTTTATCAGGATTTGTTTGTGTTTGGGTATTTTGGTTTACTTGAAGTAGTTTTTGGTCTTGTAAAAATAATAACATTCCTTTAAGGATTTCAACAAAGCCAGCCCCTCCACTATCAACTACTCCTGCTTGTTTTAAGACTTCTAATAATTCAGTTGTTTGGGAAAGAGTTTTTTGGGCGTTTTGTAAGAAATTGGATAAAACATCTTCAATAGTACTAAATTGGGATTTAGCTTTGAGAGTTTGTTTAACAGCTTCACGAAAAACAGTTAAAATAGTGCCTTCTTGAGGTTCTATAATAGCTTGGTAAGCTTTTTGGTAGCCTCCTTCAAGTGAATGGATAAAATCATTAATGTTGATAGTTTCTTTATTGAGTTTTTGGTAAGTTTGTGCCATTCCTGCAAAAAATTGGGATAAAATAACTCCTGAATTGCCTTTGGCACCCATTAATAATGCTTTTGATAAAACTTGGGATACTTCTACTATGGAACGAGTTTCTAAATTGCTAATTTCTTTAACGCCTGACATCATAGTAATTTTCATATTAGTTCCTGTATCTCTATCTGGTACGGGAAAAACATTTAAATTATCAATGGTTTGGTAGTTGTTTTGTAAATTGATAGCTCCGTTAGTAATCATGTTTTTAAATAATTGTCCGTCAATAAATTGAATAACTTTATCTTTGTTCATCTTGGTTGCCTTTCTTCGAAAAAATTTCTTTAATATAATTAGATAATAATAAGGAATGGAATATTTTTTTTCGTAATTTGGTATGATTAGGAAAGATTTTTTATTTAAGGTAAATAAAAACCTATTTTAATTATAACATATTTTAATTTTTCTCTTATAAAACAAAGAAGTTAAGGGAGCAAAAATTTAGTTTTTTATGACTTATAAGTAAAATTATGATATTATTGATAGAATTATTTAGTTTGTTATTTGTTTTATTTAAATTTGTTTTATTTTTTTTGAAAGAGATATAATAGAGATAATCAAATAATTATTAATTTTTAAAAAAGTTTTGTTTGTGATAATCAATTCATTAAAATAAAAACTAATTCATTTATAAAGTTTTAGGCAAGTTATAAAAATAGTGATTTATAAATTTGATATAACAATATAATTGTTTGATTTATTGACAACCAACTAACTTTTAAAAATAACAAAATAAAACGAAAGTGAGAAATTATCTTATGGATAATCAAGAAAAAGATCTCAATTTAAATTTTTTGAATAAATCATTTAAAATCGAAACTGCTATTACTTTAATTGCTTTTTCTTTAGTTGCAATAGCTTTAATTTTAGCTTTTAGACCTCAATTTCAACCACAACCAACAACAACTCCACCTACCATAACACAAACTCCATCTTTATCTGAAAAATCACCTTCAACTCCCAAATGGGGTGTTATAGACGCATTCCATGCGCCAGTTCAATTTGAATTAAATAATTTTAATCCTAACAAAAAATATATGGATGATTTATTTGGAATGAAAGAAGAAAAATTGGCAGCTCAAAAAGTACTAGATTTTGTTACAAATGCCAAAATGTTTGAAGGTAAAGGTAAAATAGATCCTCCCAAAGGAATGTTATTATATGGAGTTCCTGGCACTGGAAAAACTTTTTTGCTAATTGTTTTATGAAAGATACTCATTTTAAATATGTTGCTAAATATACTGGTACTGATTTTGCTCAAAAATATGTAGGAGAAAGCGTAAAGGCAGTACATTCTTTATTTGATAGTGCAAGAAAAATTGCTGATGAACACGGTGGTGCTATCATTTTTGTTGATGAATGTGAAGAGGTTTTTTGTTGATCTTACACAAATACGTGAGCATCATAAAGGACAAAGTGAATCTGTTACGGCTTTCAAAGAAGAATTAACTAGCGAAAAAAATAACCCAACTAAGCCCATATTTTTAATTGCTATCGAAAAGACGGAAAAACTATTTTTTACATAGAAACATTTGACTCTCAAACAGGTAAAATAATTAAACAAGAAGTATATGAAGATGATGGTAAAACATTAGATTATATTGAAGAATATAATCCTACAACAGGTAATAAAATCAAAACAATTTCTTATAAACCAGACAATTATATTGAAGAATATAATCCTAAAACAGGTAATAAAATCAAAAAAACATATTATAACCCAGATGGAACTGTTAAAGAAGTAAAAACTTTTTAATTATGAATAATAAAAAAAGAAAATTAATCTTAAATCTTTGGGTTATCTTCATTGTCATCATTTATTTTAAGTCTGAAAGTACTCAAAGACGAGCAGAGCGAACTAGGCGGCCAGCCGAAGTATACTTAGATTAACTCTTACCCTCCTCCTATAAAGTCCCCTTTGGGGATTTAGGGGGTTTTTAATATTATAAAGGAGAATAAGATGTTATTTAATTTATCAAAAGAACAAAAAGATATTATTAATTCAGATGCTTCTTGTATGTATATACATGGTGGAGCTGGTTCTGGCAAAACTACCATTTTAATTGAAAAATTAAAAGATTTAGGAAAAGAAAAACCTTTAATTTTGGTAGCTA